>JAYUXA010000018.1:0-9959 GCA_043753245.1 Chitinophagaceae bacterium | reverse complement strand
CTCGATCCGGTTTAGCGTAAAAGCGATCTTTTGCTTCTCCGGAAGTTGAGCTATCGCTTTAAAAAGTTCAGCGGCTTTTTCTTTGTTATCCAGGCTTACTCCAGGATGCACAAAATCGGGTGGATCAAGTACCAGCTCATCATTTATACCAAAAATACTCTGGACAAACGCGAACCTCTTTTTCCTTTTTTTCTTCCGGAGATGATCCATGGCCTTTGATATCGTAATGCGGTAAAGCCAGGTAGACAACTTTGATTCGCCTTTAAAGGCATGAATAGACTCGTACAATTGCACAAATACCTCCTGGGAAACATCTTCCGCATCTTCAGGATGCTGAACGATCCCCAGCGCAGTATTATAGACCAGCCCCCTGGAAGATTCCACGATTTGTTTAAATGCAGCTGCATCTCCCTGCTTCAGTTGTTCAATAATGGTCCATTCATTCAAAACCTGGGGTATTGCGGTGGACGATATTACATCAAAAATCATTTATCTTGCACTCCTTTTTTTAAACACCAGATATGGAATACGGAAAAATTATTGCGGTAACAGGTTTACCAGGACTATTTGAATTGTTAAGCAGCAAGAACGATGGCGCTATTGTGCGCTCACTCGAAGATAAAACCTCAAAATTTGTCTCTTCAAGGGTGCATAATTTTTCTCACCTCGAAAGCATCGAAGTGTTCACGGTCAGGGATAATGTAAACCTGATCGACATCTTCCATGCAATGGAAAAGGATGGAACCAGGGCTCCGGATGGCAAAGATGCCGCTGGCTTTAAAAAGTATTTTGAAAAAGTTTTTCCTGACCTTGACTTTGAAAGAGTCTACTCAAGTGATCTTAAAAAGATGGTAAGGTGGTTTGATGTTTTAAAAGAAAATCAAATCGAATTAAAGCTTACGGAGCGCCAGGAAGAAACTCCTGAAGAAGAAACAGAACCTGTTCAGGAAACCGCGGCAGAAGAAGTGAAGCCTAAAAAAGCGCCGGCAAAAAAGAAGGCCGAGCCTAAAGAAGAATCCGCCCTGGACGAAAAAACACCAATAAAAGCAGCTGCTAAGAAAGCGCCTGTAAAGAAAAAGTAATTATTCATGACAGCAGATATAAAAAAACTGCCGCGTACTTTTTTACCGGAAGATTTTACGGTCACTACGTGGCAAAAACTGGAGCCTTATTTTAAAGAGTTGCTGGAAAGGCCCATCCGCTCCATGCGGGATCTTGAAAAGTGGTTAAAGGACAGCAGTGAGTTGGAAGCAGTG
Organism: Chitinophagaceae bacterium; assembly: GCA_043753245.1. Lineage (GTDB taxonomy): Bacteria > Bacteroidota > Bacteroidia > Chitinophagales > Chitinophagaceae > Flavitalea. Next base: position 8,703 of record JAYUXA010000018.1, on the reverse strand, counting down.
ATCAGTGAAGATGCCTGCTGGCGCCAGATCAATATGACCTGCGATACGGAAAATAAAGCGCTGGAACAAGCCTTTACTTTTTTCTGCATGGAAATTCAGCCGCATATTCAGCCTTATGCAGACCAACTGAATAGAAAACTGCTGGAGATCCCTTTTCTCAGTGAACTGGATCAGGAGAAATACTTCACCTACCTACGTAACATTCAAAAGAGTATCGAACTCTTCCGTGAAGCAAATGTGCCTATTCAGGCCGAAATGAGCGTGCTGCAACAGCAGTTTGGTGTCATCTCCGGTAAAATGTCTGTCAGGATAAAAGACCAGGAGTACACGCTGCAACAAGCTGCAAAATTTCTGGAAGATCATAACCGGGAGGTGCGGGAAGATGCCTACAGAAAAATCAATGAAAGAAGGCTGCAGGATAAAAATGAGCTCAGCAACCTTTTTAATACATTGGTCGGGCAACGAAACAAGATCGCACTAAATGCAGGTTTCAGTAATTTCCGCGATTATAAATTCAAAGAGCTGGGCAGGTTCGATTATACAAAAGAAGAATGTTTCCAGTTTCATGAAGCAGTTAAAAAGCATGTTCTTCCGCTGGTGGACATGATTTATGAAAGTAAAAGGAAAAAGCTGGGATTAGATACCCTTCGCCCATGGGATTTAGAGGCTGAACCGGAAGGGATTACCCCGTTACATCCTTTTAAAACCGGAGAAGAACTTTTAAACAAAACCATTTCCTGCTTTAATCAGCTCCATCCCTTTTTTGGGCAGTGCCTGCAAAAGATGGAAGAGATGAAAAGATTAGATCTGGACAGCAGAAAGGGTAAGGCCCCGGGAGGATACAACTGCCCGTTGGCTGAAACCGGTGCACCTTTCATTTTTATGAATGCCGCAGGACAAACGACAGATGTGACCACAATGGTGCATGAAGGGGGACATGCTGTTCACTCTTTTCTAACGCATCCGCTTGAACTCAGCTCTTTTAAGGACTATCCCATGGAAATTGCAGAAGTGGCCAGCATGGCGATGGAGCTTTTCAGCATGGATCACTGGGATATGTTCTTCAGCAATAAAACAGACCTCTCCAGGGCTAAATTAAAAGAGCTGGAGAAAGTGATCACCATATTTCCCTGGATCGCTACTATAGACAAATTCCAGCACTGGATCTATGAGCATCCATCACATACTGAAAAGGAAAGAACAGAAGCATGGACGAGTATCCTGCAGGAGTTCTCGTCTAAGGCAGTCGATTTTAGCGGCCTGGAAGAATTCCGGGAAAGCAGCTGGCAAAGACAACTGCATTTGTTCGAAGTGCCCTTCTATTATATTGAATATGGCATTGCACAATTAGGGGCGATCGGCCTTTGGAAACAATTTAAAATCAACAAAGAAGAGGCCCTTTCCAATTATATCCGTTCGCTGAGTCTGGGCGGTACTAAAACCCTTCCTGACTTATATAAAGCGGCTGGATTGGAATTTAATTTTTCCCCGGAACATATTAAAGAGCTGATGGAATTTGTAAAAAAAGAAATGGGGGACATAGAGCAGCCGCCGGCTGCTTAATGGCCTATCAGGTTTCTGATAAATACTCTTTTTGTGGTATAGAAAATACAACATCCACCATATATCTTTAACCTTTAAAGGTTGCTATCAGATCATAATGCTTTAGCAACCCGCCAAATAGTATTATTGATACACTCTTTAATTTTAAGCTTGAAAGGATACTAAAACACAACTCTTTAAAATAGCTACTAATCAGAGCCTTAACCAAAAAGTCCCGTTGTTTCTACACCGGGGCTTTGTTTATCAGAAAGCTTTCCTATCTTTTTAAATACCGATCTAAAGGTTCCATATTCGCGGCTTTGATTTTTAGAAAGCTTTCCTACCCGTTATTGACATGCTCCACAGATTCCTGTAACGATCATTTGCCGGTTTACAGGCCTGAACCCTTTAGGCAGCTTCACTTCTGGAACAGTTACTGCATCCAGGCAAGTCGTTTTACTGCATTCATTGCATAAAAAGTGAACGTGGTCGTCATGATGATGTCCCTCGGAACAATCGTCCTTGCACAATGCATATCTTATCGAATTATCGGCAGTAGGAATAGTATGAACAATGCCTTTTTCCATAAAAGACTGAAGGGTACGGTAAACGGTCACCCTGTCAAATTTTTCACCGGTTTGTTTTTCAATATCTGCATGCGCAAGCGCTCCTTCACTGATAAGGAACAGTTCCAGAATGCTTATTCTGCTGTCTGTTACACTGAGCTGGTTTTTTTTAAGCAGGTCGTTTATGGATTGGCTGTGGATCTTTTTTGTTCGCATGGTCTATTATTTTGCAAAAAGATTGTTGACAAATCGGGTATCGCCTGCCGGTTCTTTTAAAAGTACTCCGATATCATCAGAAAGCTCTTTCAGTTCTTCTTTTTTTAACCCGTCATATATTTTTTTCCGCACTTTCCCATTCTTATCTACCAGGGCAAAAAACTGGGTGTGCAGAAACTGGTCATTAATGTTTTTGGTAAGATTATTTTTCGGATCATCCAGCAGGTAGCTTACCCTGGCGGCATTGTAAAGACTCTCCTTCGTTCCCGTTAGAAACATCCATCTCGAAGGATCCGCTTGTATAGAGTCCGCATATTTTTTCAACCTCGCAACACTGTCTGTTTCCGGGTCGCAGGTATGGGAAAGGATCACAAAACCTGACTGATCTTTATACCGCTCATATATTTCCTTCATATTGGTATTCAGCATTGGACAAATACTTGTGCAGGTGGTAAAAAAATATTCCGCTACATATACCTTGCCCTGAACTGTCCGCTCTGTGATTGTTTTGCCTTCCTGATCTGTGAATGAAAAGGGTTTCACATCATTGAGTACCTGAAAACTCCGGACCCCATAACCAGGAATGACTGACCTCAACGTGAAATAAAATCCAATGATCAATATTAAAAAAAATGCCACAAAAAAAATCGACTTCTTACTCATCCATTCAAAGTTACATCAGGAACGGAACTTTAATTGCAACTTTGTTGCACAAGTTATAAATGCATATCTTCGATGCATGAAAACAGGATTTAACTGGGACGCGATGGGCATTACCGCATCTTTGGCCTGCGCTATCCATTGCGCGATCCTTCCACTTATGCTTACTTCACTTCCATTGTTCGGGGTAAATATCATCGACAATATTGGTTTTGAATACTTTATGATAGGTTTAGCTTTTCTTATAGGCAGCTATTCATTGTGGCATGGCTACAAAAAACACCATCATAGCTTTTTACCCTTAAGCATATTTTCTGCAGGTATTTTATTTCTGGTTGCCAAACAGGTGTGGCACGGGCACCAATTATGGCTGCTGCCGTTTGCGGTAGTGCTGATCATTTCAGGGCATCTGATCAATTACCGGTTTTGCAGGGTGCACAACCACGCTCATACCGAGGACTGTAACCATTAGTATTCTCTGGGTACTTTGCTGAAATTTCTTATTGGATCATTAAGTATACACTGCTTTAATCATGGGTATAGTCCGGATGCTTTGGGATGATCGTAATGGATATTTGCTGGAATTTACGGCTGTATCGATTAGTATATTCCGGATGCTTTCGGACTGAAAGCAGCATAAAGGTTTTGCCAAAATCCTTTCAATCTCCATACTCTTTGCTATTTTTGTATCTAAAATGTGATCATGATTAAAACAGGCAACCCCGTTATCAGCATATACACTGAAATGACACCGAATCCGGAAACAATGAAATTTGTTGCCAACAAGCTGCTATATCCGGGTAAAAGCATTGACCTTGCCGACATTGATAGCGCCAAAGTATCTCCTCTGGCAACTGAACTTTTTGGTTTCCCGTTTATAAAAGCTGTATTTATTGCCAGCAACTTCGTAACGCTTACAAAAACTACTGAAACAGAATGGAACGATGTTATTCCGTCTATCAGAACGTTCTTAAAGGATTATCTGGAAGATAGCCGTCCTGTTATCAATGAAGATGAAGTAGCTGCTATGAAACAGGAAAGCAGCAATACCGTTAGTGCCGACGATGATGATGTGGTAAAGAGAATTAAAGAACTTCTTGAAAATTATGTAAAGCCTGCTGTTGAAATGGATGGTGGTGCTATACAGTTCAAAAGTTATAATGATGGTATTGTAAACCTGATGCTTCAGGGATCCTGTTCCGGCTGTCCCTCTTCTATGATAACGCTGAAAGCAGGTATCGAAGGCATGATGAAAAGAATGATACCTGAAGTAAAAGAAGTTGTTGCTGAAGCAGAATGATCAATACCTCCTGGTATGAAATAACGGCAGTCGTATTTGGCATTGCCAGTGTATGGTTTAGTAAAAAAGAAAATATACTCGTATTCCCGGTAGGGCTGGTTAACACTTTATTGTATATCTATCTAAGTATTGAAGGGCATCTTTTAGGAGAAGCACTGGTTAATGGTTATTATTCTGTCCTCAGCATTTACGGATGGATCATCTGGCAAAAAAAAGATCCTCTTAAACAACACCGAATTTTACACATCTCCCGGTCAACAAAAAAAGAATGGGGCTACCAGCTTCTTTTCTTTTCAGCTTTTTATGCGGTGTTATACCTTGGCCTTTTCTATTTAAAAAAACAATTTGTTCCGGGGGCACTTCCTTTTGCCGATGCTTTTGCATCAGCAGCAGCATTCACGGGAATGTGGCTGATGACACGTAAAAAAGTGGAAAGCTGGTATTGGTGGATCATCACCAATATTGCATCTATCCCATTGTATTATGTAAAAGGATATCTGTTTACCAGTTTTTATTACGTGGTATTGCTACTCCTGGCTGTATCCGGATTAATGGAATGGAATAAAAAAGCAAGGCAGCAGGCGTGAAAAAAATTGTTATCATAGGACCAGAATCTACAGGCAAAAGCACCTTGTGCCAGCAACTTGCTGATCATTACAAGACCATCTGGGTTCCGGAATATGCCAGAGCATATTTACTTGAACATGGAACAGATTATACCTATGAGGATTTGCTGGTGATCGCAAAAAAACAGATTGAAACAGAGGATGCCTGTGCGAAAATTGCAGAAAATGATCTTGTATTTATCGACACCGACATGTATGTGATGAAAATATGGTGCGAGTTTGTATTTGGCAGATGTCATCAGTGGATACTGGATCGTATTGCAGAAAGACCGTACGATCTCTATTTATTATGCAGTACGGATCTGCCATGGACAAAAGACGAGCTTCGCGAATATCCTGATCTTGAATCCCGCCTGAAATTATTTCACATGTACCGGGAGGATATGATCAGTCAGCAAACTCCGTGGAAAGAAATCAAAGGCATTTCCACAGATAGATTTGCTTCGGCCGTAGCGGCGGTAAACGCCTTATTGTAACAATTTCTGAATATCAGGGTCTCCCTGCAAATTATCCATCTGCCTGACCACTCTCTGGTATTTATCCTGCATATCAGAAGACAATGGAACAGCACTGTACAATTTAGGATTAGGCAGGCATACTGCGATCATTGCAGCCTCGCGCTTCGATAGTTTACGGGCAGGTTTTTTAAAATACCGCTGTGCTGCAGCCTCTACTCCAAAAGATCCTTTGCCTGTTTCGATGACATTCATATACATCTCCAGTATGCGTCTTTTGCCCCAGACCAATTCAATCATAAATGTAAAATACGTTTCAAATGCTTTTCGCAACCAGCTTCTTCCCTGCCATAAAAAAACATTTTTTGCTACCTGCTGGCTGATCGTAGAAGCACCGCGGACTCTGTTAGGGCTTTTTTTATTGTGATCCATTGCCTTGCCAATACTTTTCCAGTCGAAGCCATTGTGATCCGGAAATGCCTGATCTTCTGAGGTGATGAATGCCAGTCTTGCGTAAGGGGAAACAGCTTGCAGATGTACGTAATCCCTTTTCAGTCCATATCCACCAAATAAACTCCCGAGCTGGGTTAATGTTACAGGGGGATAAACCCATTTTAAAAGGAGTATATAAACGAATTGAAGAAGAAAAAGAACGAGTAAAACCCGCTTTGTTCTGCGCCACAACCTTGGAACCAGCCCTTTGGTTTTTATTGCCATGCGCCTTCTTCTTTATGCACAAGATATAAGTTAAATACTAACGGGCCAACAACATCGTGCCGATAAGTAGTGCCACACCAAAACCAATCAGAATGGTTCCGGAAATCTTATTGATAAGAGATATATTATAAAGGGTAAGCCGTTTGCGAAGTTTTCCTGCCATTAATACTTTAATAATATCTGCTGCGATATTCACAAGCAGGCAGATGGAAAAAATTAATATACGCTGGTGGAAGGAATATTTGCTTGCGAATGCTGTTGCAGTCCCGAGCCAGAAAAGAAACACATTCGGATTTAAGGTATTAATTAAAAAACCGGATGAAAATATTTTTGCCATATCCGTTTTGCTGAATCTCAGCAACACGCCATCAGGACTTTGCAATTTTATTTTTTTAAAAAAAACATAAAACACGCCCATGACGATAAGAAAAATACTTCCTGTCATCCCAAGTATTTTCCGGTAGGTCATCACGTTGGTAACCAGTTCGGAAAAAGCATTACTTACTACGATCAGCACAATATCGCTCAGCCATACTCCTGCAATGAAACTAAAGCCGCCTTCTTTACCATTATTAAGACTTTGCTTAATAATCGTAAAAACAACAGGCCCCACTGATATCACCAATATCAAACCCAAAGTCAATCCGCTGATGATGGCTTGAAACATGTCTGCAAATGTACCGAATACGAATGTGAAGAATGGCTATTCTAAAAACCTTAACCATTCATCATACAACTTACCCTTCATCACCCGGGGAAATTTGTGCTGGCCGCCCACCTTCCCTTTAAGGTTCATAAATTCCATGAATTTTGATTCGGGAAGAATATCAACATAGATCTCTTTTAAGGCATTTTTTCTTTCCACGGCATAGTCGTCATTGAGCACTACGAGATGCTGGTCAATTTTTTTTCTTAGCTCTTCCGCATCCACTTTATCATCGCAGGCCACCCACCATTTATGCGCAAAGAACAACCCGTGTGGCACACCTGCAACAGTGAATTCCGGAATGCAGATATTAAGGTCACTTCCAGCCAGCTGTACTGCTTTATTCATATTGTCCACGCTGAGATGTTCGCCTACAAGGCTGAGAAAATGCTTGGTTCTTCCGGTGATAACGATCTCGCTCTTTTTTCTATCAACGAATCTGATAGTGTCTCCTATCAGGTAACGCCATGCCCCTGCAGCGGTACTTATCAGCAGAGCGTAATTAATTCCTTCTTCCACTTCGTTGATCATTAATGTTTGGGCATCCTCTTTAAGATTACCGTCCACATCAAAATTAATATCATTAAAAGGCACAAATTCGAAGAATATATGTTCATTCAGGGCCAGGCGCATCCCTTTTGCAAACTGCCTTTCCTGGTAGGCAATAAATCCTTCCGAAGCGAGGTAGGTTTCTATGTAGGTAAGTGGTTTACTGGTAAGCTTTTCAAACCCTTTTTTATAAGGCTCGAACGATACGCCGCCGTGAACAAAAAATGCAAGATTAGGCCAGATATCGTGAATGGTATTGAGGTTGTATTTTTCAATAATTTTTTCCATACACATCTGTATCCATGCCGGCACGCCAACTACAAAACTAATATCCCAGTTGGGGGCACCTTCCACTATTGCATCGATCTTATTATTCCAGTCTTTCGTTTTGGCAATTTTTTTCCCCGGCTTGTAAAAAGGAGAGAACCAAAAAGGAGCTTTCTTAGCAGTAATTCCACTCAGATCACCGGAATAATATCCCGGACCTTTTTCGAGGTCCGTACTTCCGCCCAGCATCAACCATCCCTTTCCAATAGAACGGACAGGAATATCATGATATGTTCTGAGCGTCAGAAGCTGTTTGATCATGATGATGCGGTTGCCCCGCATCAAATCCGTAGTAATAGGGATGTATTTGCTTGCAGCTTCCGAAGTGCCCGAACTCAACGCAAAATATTTTATCTTACCTGGCCAGCATACATCTGGCTTACCCTCCAATGCCTTATGCCACCAGTCTTTATAAATACTGTTATAATCGAAAAGAGGAACACGTTTTTTGTAGGAATCATACAGATGTTTATTCAACAGGATATCATCAAAATGAAATGCCTGCCCGAATTCAGTGAACCTGGCTTTATTAAGCAGCTTTTTTAATACGCGTCGCTGCTGCCTTTCAGGAGATTTACCCGGCAATCGTAGCGCTTTTGCAATAGAGGGAGGCAATGAAATATCAAATAGAGCCATTCGATCTTCAGCCATGTTTAATCGGCAACTTCAAATTTACGCCTTATAACCGAAAGAATGATAATGGGCTATATTTACGGGATGACCCTTTCTGTTATAATTGTTAACTATAATGTAAAGCTACTGCTGGAGCAATGCCTTCTGTCGGTTATGATTGCCTCCGCAAATACGGTTACTGAAATACTTGTAGTGGATAACGATTCGGCTGATGGCAGCGTGGACTATTTACAGCCCCTGTTCCCTACCGTTAATTTTATCAGGAATACGCACAATGAAGGATTTTCTAAAGCCAATAATCAGGCATTGGCACTTGCACGCGGCAAATACATTTTATTTTTAAATCCAGACACCGAGGTTCCGCAGGACTGTTTTGAACAATGCATTTCTTTTTTGGAAATACACC
>JAYUXA010000017.1:0-4782 GCA_043753245.1 Chitinophagaceae bacterium | reverse complement strand
TCCCAGGGTTATCCGTCAGCAACAATTGAGTAATAACAATGTAAACATTTTGTTGAACGAACAATCTTTAAGCATACAATCCTGTAACCTCGCCAAAGGAGGGATACGTGGGGTGTTTAAAACACTTAATCTGGATCTGAGGCAGTATAGTAAATTATACATGTACACCCACATTGAATCCAGCGGTGCTTTTGATAATATTCAGGACAATGAACTATTTGCCGTGATCCGTTTAGGAAATGACCTGATCAATAACTTTTACGAGCTGAGAATTCCATTAAAGAAAACTACCTGGGGGGCAAGCGCAGATGCAGATATATGGCCTGTTGCCAATGACCTTGATCTGGATCTTCAGCGATTGATCCGCTTGAAGCTGCAACGAAATGCCAGCAGTATTCCTCCATCACAATTTTTTAAAGTAACAGATGCGGACGGAAAAGAATTCTCTATGCTGGGCAATCCAAATCTTGGTGAAGTGCGGGTATTTTTTTTAGGAGTGGAGAACAGACTGAGGGATAACGCCTGTTCGGAAGTATGGTTCAATGAATTACGATTAGGCGGCCTTGATGAAAAAGGAGGATATGCCGCACTGGGAAGAGTTGATGTGAAGTTGGCCGATCTGGGCACCCTGTACGTTTCCGGAAGTACCAGAAGTTCCGGATGGGGAAGCATAGAACAACGGGTAAATGAACGTGCAAGAGACGCTGTTTCTCAGGTAGACCTGGCAACAAATCTTGAGCTGGGTAAACTGTTGCCGGCAAAAGCAGGACTTTCCATTCCGGTATATGCGGGTGTTTCACAAACAATCGGTACGCCCGAATACGATCCGTATGATCTGGATATCCGGCTAAAAGATAAATTAAATCAGACACCGCCAAACCGGAGAGACTCCATACGATCGAATGCTGTTGATATCCATACGATCAAAACTGTAAATTTTACCAATGTAAAAAAGAACAATACTAACGGTAAGAAACAACGTATATGGAGTATTGAAAATGTAGATGTCAGTTATTCGTATTATAAAGAAGATCAGCACAACCCATTAATTGAAAGCAATTCCATTGTCAGGCACCGTGCAGGTCTGGGATACAATTATACCGCTACACCGAAATATATCGAACCATTAAAGCGTACCATCAAATCCAAATCGGCCTGGTATAGCATCCTTAAAGAATTAAATATAAATCCTGTTCCGGGCCTTATAAGTTTCCGCGCTGATGTCAACAGACAGTTTGGTGCCTACCGTCCAAGGAATGTTGGGGGAATAAAATTTGGCCTGCCGGAAACCTATGATAAATATTTTACGTTCGACAGGAATTATAATTTGCGATGGGATCTGACCCGTTCACTTAATCTTGATTTTTCAGCTATAAATAAATCATGGGTAGACGAGGATTCCGGCCGCCTGGGTAAATCAGGAAAGAAAAAAATGTGGGATAATTTTTTCACTGGTGGAAGAACAATCTCTTACCAGCAAACGGCAAATCTTTCTTATGTGCTTCCTACTGCCAAAATTCCGGCACTCGACTGGACATCGGTGCGTGTAAATTACATCGCCTCTTATAACTGGCTGGCCGCTTCTCTGATTGCACGTAATCTGGGAAATACATTATCCAACGACCAGCAAAAAAATGTAACTGCTGAATTTGACTTTACGAAACTGTATGGTAAATCAGGACTGCTCCGTTCCCTGGATGAAGCAGCACCTGTCAAAGACACTTCCGCTAAAGCAAAAAAGAAGAAAAAAGATCCTGCGGAACCCATACAACTTAGTGGTGGATTAAAAGCTATCGGCAGAGTATTTACGGCTCTGAAAAGAATAAGTGTTAATTACGCAGAGGGAGCCACCGCTAGTATTTATGGATACACGGACAGTACACGGGCACTGGGTATGAATTTTAAATCCAATGCCCCGGGGCTGGCCTATATATTTGGCCGGCAACCGGATACTTCTTTTATCAATAGCCTTGCAGGCAAAGGATTAATAACGGGTGATCCAAATTTTAATTTTCAGAACAGACAGGATTATACACAAAAGCTGACCATAAATGCACAGCTGATGCCCATACGGGATCTGACAATTGATATTACCGTAGATAAAACTTTCGGTAAGATGTACAGTGAATTGTATAAAGACACTACGCCCAATGGATACAGCGGACAATTTGCCCGGCTTAATCCCTTTGCAGAAGGCAGCTTCAGTGTGAGTTATATATCTTTTCAGACCTTGTTTACAAAAATAAATCCTAACGAGGTAACACAAACCTTTTTAAAGTTCCAGGATTATAGAAATGTTATTGCAGAAAGACTAAGCAAGGCCAATCCGGGATCTGGTGGAGCCCAGAATCCGGATGGTTTTTACAAGGGCTATGGAAAGTATTCTCAGGAAGTATTGCTTCCGGCTTTTCTTGCTGCGTATACCGGAAAAGATCCCAACACGATAGGGTTAATGAAAAACACGAACCCGAACACCCGCTCTAATCCATTCAGTGGAGTGTTGCCTAAGCCGAACTGGAGAATTACGTACAACGGTCTGTCCCGCATACCAGGGCTCGAAAAAATATTCACCAACTTTACGGTCACCCATGGATATTCCAGCACGCTGAGTGTTAACCGTTTTGAATCCGCATTGCTGTTTAAAGATGAATTTTTCCCCAGCTATCCCAGTTTTGTGGATACAATCACCGGAAATTTTATTCCTTATTTTCTCGTCCCTAATATTTCCATCAGTGAACAGTTTTCACCGCTGATCGATCTGGATATGCAATTCACCAATCAGTTAAATACAAGATTCGAATTCAAAAAATCCAGAACCTTAAGTTTAAGTTTGATCGACTATCAGTTAAGTGAGGCCAGGTCAACGGAATTTACCGTTGGAGCAGGGTTTAGAAAACGCGGAGCATTCTCGTTTATTAAATTTAAAGGAAAGGCACTTCAGAATGATGCAGCATTCAGGTTGGATCTAAGCTTCAGAGATGATGCCACAGCCAATTCAAGACTTGACCAGTTGCAGGCACTGCCTACCGCCGGACAAAAAGTGATTACCATTAATCCTTCCATTGATTACGTGATCAGCAACAGAGTAAACATTAAATTGTATTTTGAGCAGCGCAGGGTAGAGCCTAAAATTTCTACTGCGCCTCCTATAACCAATACCAGAGCTGGTATACAGATTCGGTTGTCGCTCGCCCAGCAATAGTGATTGTTACGTTACAACCAGAACAATCACTATTGCCACTTCCTTAACAACGGTGATTGTTTCAATACAACCAGAACTATCAGCTTGTCTTTTTTAACAGCAACACGTACCCGCACATTTTCTTTTTATTCTTATTAACCTGCACAGGTTTTATCATGTGGTATTCGCTTGCCTGTGGGATATAATTAAAGCTGATGATATTGCCGTCCACATCGCCCCACATGTTTTTTTTGTACACCACCTGTTTCTCTGCGTAATCATACATCCGCACTTCATATAAACGTGAGGTGGGGTCGCCAATAAAAATAAACTGATACCCTACTCCCTGTGTCATAGGAAGTACTATCGGCATCTCATACTCGCTTTCCATGGTCATGGAGGCTTCCCGCAGTACGCTGTAGCCCTGGGCGCCATAATATTGTTTCAGACTATCCACCGTTTGCTGAAAAGGATTTCCTTCGCAGGTTTGTTGCCTGATCACATCATTCTGAGCCAGTAAAGAATTGGGAAAGTTAAGGACCGCAAAAGTAAAAACTATATAAACCAGAAGATGCTTCTTCATATTTATCGCAGGGTTAATTGGATCAGGAATCAGTTCTCGTTAAAATTAGCGAAAACGAGGCTAAAATCAAAACCTACCGTATTAACACTGCTGTTCCTCTCCGAATAACTTTTTTACCTGTATAATCTGTGCCTGATACCATCCATACATAAGTACCGTTATTTTGCAGAGAGCCATTAATTTTTCCGTCCCAGCCTTTATCCAGTTGTGAGGTCTGGAATACCAGTTGACCCCAGCGGTTAAATACTCTGAAATAGTCGATGCTGGAGATCCCTACAGGTTTTGGCCTAAGCTCATTATTTTTACCTGCAGGTACGAATGCATTTGGCACAAAAATATCGGGCAGTGTTTGAAAAACCCTGATATTAATAGTATCCAGATCAAAACATCCTTCTCCGGTAAATGTGCGCATAAAATAGGTAATATTTCGATCCAGCACTGCTACAGGATCCGATATAGAAGTCCTGCTTAACCCGGTTTCAGGCCCCCAGGTATACAGATCCGATCCTTTTCCCTGCAATTGAAGGGGCTGGTCTTTTACAATTGACGTGTCATTGCCCGCAAAGGCTTTAATCTCGGGCCTAACAGTGACCGATACCTGATCTATAGAAGGTTTCGGACAACCCAGTGTATCAAAGGCATATAGGGTATAGGTTTCTGTTGTTTTTGGATAAGCCAGTGGTGAAAGCGTATTGGGCCTGATTAAAAATACCGTTGGGTCCCAGAAAAAGCGGGAACCATTTGTTGTTGCTGTGATAGCCGCAGTATCATCAAAACAAATAATGGATGCAGGGCCTGCATCCAGCAGCGGGTAAGGAACGGTCAGGACCGTTAAGTCATCCTCCGCAAGGCAGGATCCGATAGAAGTGACCACACGGTAGGTGGTGTTGTTCACTACAGGAGTGGTGAGTGGATTTTTGATCCTGGTATTATCGAACTGTGCACCTGGTGCTGAGGTCCAGACGTATTTCAAACCATCGCTCACAGGTTGAAGCTGTATAGTATCTGTTAAACATAT
>JAYUXA010000016.1:0-10010 GCA_043753245.1 Chitinophagaceae bacterium | reverse complement strand
CGAGAACGTATTTCAGCGGTGGCGGGCACTTCAATGCCTCGGGTGGAAGAAGTTCCGAGTCACTTGAACAAACTGTAGAAAAATTCAAAAAGGCAATGCACGAAAACGCACAACAATTACAATAAATCAACTAATGAAAAAGACTTCAACCATTATTATTGGCCTGGCACTTTTATTCACATTTAGCGGATGTTCCAATGCAGGCGGATTCAAGAAAACGAAAAGCGGAATTTTATATAAAATAATTTCCGATGGAAAAAATCCAATTGTTAAAAAAGGACAGTTCCTGAAAGTCAATTACACACAGAAAATACGGGACTCTATTCTTTCTACCAGTGTCGGCGCTCTTCCTACCTACGCTCCGGTAGACAGTGTAGGTGCGGTGTACAATCCTTCTGAAATATTCAGCATGCTCAGAAAAGGCGATAGTGCAGTGGTCGTAATGCTGGCAGACAGCCTGATTAAGAAACAGGGTCAGCTGCCTCCGTTTATCCACAAAAAAGATAAACTGACGCTTACTTTAAAAGTAGTAGACATATTTACCAATGAAGAAGATCTGAGAAAAGATCAGCAGGCATTGCTTGATGAAAAAAAGAAGTCTGAAATAAAGGATATTGAAAATTATCTCGCCTCGAAAAATATTAAAGCACAGAAAACCGCTAAAGGTGTTTTTGTAGTGATCGATACTAAAGGGGATGGCCCTGCGGCCGATAGTGGTAAAGCAGTTCATGTAAAATACAAGGGACAGACTTTCGAGGGAAAAGTATTTGATTCCAACCTGGACAGTTCATTCGGACATGCAGATCCTTTTGTTCTTGTGATCGGTAAACGCGGAGCTATTGAAGGATGGGATGACGGATTGCGTTTATTCAATAAAGGCGGAAAGGGAAAATTGTATATTCCTTCCATGCTTGCTTATGGACCAAACCCTCCACAAGGTTCACCATTCAAGGCTTTTGAAAACCTGATGTTTGATATTGAAGTGGTTGATGTTACAGAGCCGAAAGCAACTGCTCCGCCACAGATGCCTAATGGACAGCAGATGCCTCCGCTTCCAGGTGGTGCTGCTACGCAAACCAGATAAGTATTCTTTTCATTGCCCTGCCCTTTTTCGGATTACCAGGCTTTACTGAGGTTAGTGTTTGGGAAAAGGCGGGGCCATTTTATTAACTAACGTTATACACTCCCTGGCTTCCTTTACATCGTGCACCCGAAGGATATCTGCCCCATTCAGGAGTGCAATAGTATGGAGCACTGTTGTACCATTAAGCGCCGAAGCGGCATCTGTTCCCAGTGTTTTATAAATCGTTGACTTGCGCGACAAACCTACTATCAGTGGGGCATCCACGATTTTAAGGGCTTTAAGCCTGGCAAGCAGGTAAAAGTTTTGCTCTATATTTTTACTGAAGCCAAATCCCGGATCAATGAGCACATCCTTGATTCCGGCTTTGCGGCAGGCTGCAACTTTATGAATAAAATATTCAGTTAAGTCCCCAATCAGATCCGTGTACGTAGAGTACTGTTGCATCGTTTGAGGAGTGCCACGCATGTGCATGCAGATATATGGGGTATTTAGCTTTCCGGCAATACCAATCATCTCTTTATCCATCTCCCCACCGCTTACATCATTGATAACAGATGCTCCTGCCTCAACACATGCGGAGGCTACAAAGCTGTAAAACGTATCGACAGAAATAATGGCTTCCGGAAATTTCCCGTGAATAAGGCGAATCACCGGCAGAATATCGGCCAACTCCTCTTTTGCCGAACGCAGCATCGCATCGGGGCGGGTACTTTGAGCCCCCACATCAATCAGGTCAGCACCTTCTATCAGCATCTTTTCTACCTGAAGCAGTATACTTTCTTCGGTATTAAACCTGCTGCCCGGATAAAAAGAATCAGGAGTACTATTAATGATCCCCATTACCAGCGGTGATTTTGCTTCCAACAGCCTGCCTTTACAATTCAGTGTAAACATTATCTTTACCTTTAACAACCAAATTTCAGCAATTAAATCTGGTATCGAACCAACTGATTACAGCTTCATGAGCAATACCATTCCCCAATACGACAATGCAATAGGGTCATGCAAAGATATTTTTATTAAAAAGACAAAAGATTACGGTACCTCCTGGCGGGTATTGAGACCGGTATCTATCCTGGACCAGTTGTTTATTAAAGCGCAACGCATCCGGACCATTCAGGAGAAAGGAAAACAGATGGTAGCAGATAATATAAGGGATGAATTTAGGGGGATGGTTAATTATGCCGTGATCGGATTAATCCAGCTGGATCTGAAAAACGCAGTTATCGAAGAGCATGATTTGCAGGAAGTAGAACAATGGTACGATTCCAAAGTGAAGATGGCAAAATCGCTGATGCAGGCTAAAAATCACGATTATGGGGAAGCATGGCGCAGTATGAGCCAGGAGAGTTTTGTTGACCTGATCCTGATGAAATTGTTGCGCATGCGGCAGATCATTGCCAATGATGGTAAAACGCTGATGAGTGAAGGCCTGGATGCCAATTACAACGATATTATTAATTATTCCGTTTTTGCATTGATATCCTCAGAACAACCTATATGATGAAAGCGGTCCTTAATTTATCAAGAATTGTTGTTGGTGTATTATTTATATTCTCCGGACTCATAAAAGCAAATGATCCGCTGGGACTCAGCTACAAAATGCAGGAATTTTTTGAAGTCTGGCACTGGACGTTCCTTGATGAATATACATTGGTTTTTTCTGTGCTGATGATCGTCTTTGAAATTCTTGCCGGCGTAGCCGTGCTGCTGGGCTGGAAGATGAACCTGTTCAGCTGGCTGTTGCTGCTGCTGATTCTGTTCTTCACATTCCTGACAGGCTATGCGCTGTTTTCCGGAAAAGTGCGGGAGTGTGGTTGTTTTGGCGATTGTATCCCTTTGCAAGCTTCCCAATCATTTTTAAAGGACCTTATTTTGCTGGCATTGATCCTGGTGATCTTTCTATTGCGGGATAAGATCAGGCCACTGGTGAAGCCAGTCACCGCAATCTTACTATTATTTATTGCCACAGTATTCTCTTTTGCTATTCAGGGATATGTATTGAAGCATCTTCCGCTGGTCGATTGCCTTCCTTATAAGATTGGAAACAATCTTCTGGAAAAAATGAAAGCACCTCCCGGATCTGTACCTGATAGTACAGTGATTCTGTTTACATATGTGAAAAACGGAAAACAAAGCAGTTTTACTACTGAAAATTTTCCTGCTGATTTCGATGACCAGTACCAATTCGTAAAAAGAGAAGATAAGCTGGTGAGAAAGGGAACTTTTGCTGCTGCTATCCATGACTTCGCACTTCAAACCGCGGAGGGAGCAGATTCTACTTTAACAATTTTAAAGCAATCTGGATTTAAATTATTTCTTTTTATCAAAGATCAGAACGATACCGGTCCATGGGGAGCCCTTATGAAAGAGATCATAGGGGAGGCTTCGAAAAAAAATATAAAGGGATATATAATTACTAATCTTGAAATCGGAAATAATTCTTCTCTGGAAATGAACTTCCCCCAAATGAAGCCGCTGAGAGCAGACGGTACTGCTATTAAAACGGCCGCCCGTTTTAACCCAACACTATTTCTTTTAAAGAATGGTACGGTGGTAAACAAGTGGAGTGCGGCGGATATGGATAAAGCACTTTTAATGATCAGCAGGCTACCTTAAAATTATGTTGCAGTATCTCATCAGAAAAGTTTTAAACGGAATACTGGTGATGGGTGGTGTAGTAATCGTTGTATTCTTTTTATTTCAGGGATTTGGTGATCCGTCCAGAATGATTCTCGGACAGACGGCAGATGCTGCAACACAGCAAAACATACGCCGCGAATTAAATCTCGACCTTCCGAAATGGAAACAATTTCTTTTGTACGTAAATGATGTTTCTCCTCTGGCCATACATCATACAGCAGAAATAAAACAAAAACAATTAAAAGGTATTTTTATCGGGGAAGAAACAAAACTAGCTTTCAAAATTCCATACCTGCGGCGTTCCTATCAATCAAAAAAAGAGGTATGGGCAGTACTTACCGAGGCCTTACCAGGTACCTTTTTACTCGCCACGGCGGCTATGTTGCTCGCCGTACTGGCCGGTATTCCGCTGGGGATACTTGCAGCCGTGAAAAAAAATACCTGGATGGACAGTTCCTCCATACTGGTGAGCGTACTGGGAATTTCCGCACCTTCGTTTTTTATGGGGATTGTTATCGCCTACGTTTTTGGATTTGTACTCAGTACATACACGGGATTAAGTATGACCGGCAGTTTATTTGACATCGATCCGTTTGAAGGAAGACAATTACAACTCCGGAATCTGATCCTGCCTGCCATTACACTGGGCATCCGGCCTCTTGCTATTATTACCCAACTGACCAGAAGTGCTATGCTGGATGTATTGAACCAGGATTATATCCGGACCGCGTATGCCAAGGGGCTCAGCAAAAACAGCATCATCTGGAAACATGCCCTGCGCAATGCATTAAATCCGATTATCACTGCTATTACAGGATGGTTTGCGGAACTGCTTGCGGGGGCTTTTTTTGTGGAATATATTTTTGGCTGGAAAGGTATTGGTAAAGTAACCGTAGATGCATTGGAAAACCTGGATTTTCCTGTGGTAATGGGATCGGTTTTAATCTCTTCTTTTTTCTTTGTTCTAATCAATATAGTGGCCGATCTGCTTTATGGGATTATTGATCCACGGATAAGAAATTTCAATTGATCACCACTTCACTGATCGAATTTTCGCCGAGGGCCTCATTGACGAGTTTAATGATTTTCGGTTTCTGGTACGAGAGTTCCTGTTTCAGGGGAGCCACCGTAGTGGTAATATATAGCGTATGCCCGTGAATACTTATCTTTTCGGTATAACGTGCAATCGTTTTGCCCATTATTTTTTCCCACACATCCTCAATCTGTAATGCCTGCACGTATCCCTTCAGACGGCTCTGTTTTAGAAATTGTTTAAGGGCATCACCCATTGAATATTCACCCATGTCATCCGTTTATAATTGCCGCACATATCCTACTGGCTGCGGTCAATCTGGTCACCGGCAATACTGCCATCTGCCGAAGATAAAAAAATTATACGTCAATCAGTTGAAAGCTGATATCCAGTTTATTAAAATGCTCCGCGATCCGTGTACGGTGCGTGTCGGTAATAAAGATCTGGCCGCCATGTTGTCCGCATACCTTTTCCAGCAGGTTATGCATGCGCTGTTCATCTAATTTTTCAAAAACATCATCCAGCAGCAACAACGGGGCAGTATTTTTATTTGCGCTCAGCATTTCAAATTCAGCGAGCTTAAGAGCAAACAGAAGACTTTTCCGCTGGCCCTGAGAAGCTATATTTTTAAAGGGCTGGTGATTTAAAAACATTAGCAAATCATCTTTATGGATCCCGGCACTGGTGCGCTGCAACAGCATATCTTTTTCCCGAAACCGCAGCAGCAGCGATTCAAATGACTCGTTATGGAGCTGACTTTCATAGGTACTATTGACAACTTCCGTAGTACCCGAAATCGTTTGATAAAAGGTCTTCACCAGTTCAATACTCTGTTCCAGAAAGGTCTTTCGCTTGAAATACACATATTCCCCGTCAGGAATCAGCTGCTGGTCGTATACATCCAGCAGATGAATATCGCGGATACGGTTTTCCGCCATCGATTTCAGACAACTGTTTCGCTGCTGCAGTATTTTATTATAATTAATCAGCCGCCGCAGGTATTCCGGATCCAGCTGGGAAAGCAGGGCATCCGCAAAACGTCTTCTTTCTTCGCTGCCACCGGTAATGATGTGTATATCATCCGGCGCAATGATCACACAGGGAAACCTGCCGATATGATGTGCAAATTTTTCATAAGGATCTTCATTCATCAGAAATTCCTTTCTGCCTTCCCGGACAATGCAAACCGCCTGCTGTTCCGTTCCATTTAGTTCAAAATGGCCTTCGATCCTGAACCCGGCTAACCCGGTGTGGGCATTCTGGGCATCGGAGCGTCCAAAATAACTTTTAGTGAAGCATAAATAATAAATAGCATCGAGCAGGTTCGTTTTTCCAATTCCGTTAGGACCACATATCCCTACGATACGCCCGGTGAATTCAAACCGGCGATGAACATAATTCTTAAACTGGACCAGTAATATGGAATGAAGATGTAACACGTTTGAGGATGGGCTGCAAGATACACGATGCGGTTTATAAGATTTTCCCATCTTACCCTTATCTTTGCGCTCAAATTTTCGAAAAGTGGCGACCAAATTTTCTAAGGAAACTTACCTGTACTGGTATGAGCTGATGCAAATGATCCGCCAGTTTGAACTGATGGCGGAAGAGAAGTATAAAATGGAAGGAAAGATCCGCGGCTTTTTCCATGCTTATATTGGCCAGGAAGCTATTGCAGCCGGTTGTATGACCGCAACCCGGCAGCAGGATCCATTTATTACGGCTTATCGCGATCACGGTCTGGCACTGGCAAAGGGCATCACGGCCGACAGCTGTATGGCTGAATTGTATGGTAAAGCTACAGGTTGTGCCAAAGGAAAAGGTGGCAGTATGCACTTTTTTGGCAAGGATGTATTCTTTTTTGGAGGCCATGGCATCGTAGGAGCTCAGATAGGGACAGGAGCAGGCTTAGCCTTTGCGGAAAAATACAGGGGAACAGATAACGTTTCGGTGACATTTTTTGGAGACGGTGCAGCACGCCAGGGCATATTGCATGAAACCTTCAATATTGCCATGACCTGGAAACTGCCAGTCGTATTTATTTGCGAGAATAACAATTATGCAATGGGAACCTCTATAGAGAGAACCAGCAATGTGGTAGATATTTATAAATTGGCAGATGCGTATGAGATGCCAGCGGATTCAGTCGATGGCATGAGTCCCGAGGCAGTCCATGAAAGTGTGACAAGAGCGGTGAAAAGAGCCAGAGAAGGCGGTGGACCCACTCTGTTGGAAATTAAAACTTACCGGTATAAAGGGCATTCCATTTCCGATCCCCAGAAATACCGTACCAAGGAAGAAGTAGAAGAATATAAATTACGTGATCCTATACAGCAGGTCGTTAAAACGATCTTCGAGAATAAATTTGCATCACAGAAGGATTTGGATGACATTGATAAAAGAATAACAGATAAGGTAAATGCATCTGTGAAATTTGCAGAAGAATCCCCATGGCCGAATGATGATGAAGTGCTTAAAGACGTGGTGCAGGAAGAGAATTATCCGTTCATCGTAGATTGATCACCAACACTAAAACACATACCAATTATAATGGCTACTGAAATCAGGCATCCTGAAGATAAAAATATTATCAGTGAAAAATCACTGCATACCGATAACCAGGCACAGGAATTCTGGCAGAAAAATGGTAAGAAACTGCTCTACGTAATCCTGGCGGGAATCATTTTCGCTGCAGCTTTTTTTGCATATAAAAGTTTTTTCATTGCTCCAGAAAATCTGAAAGCAGCCGAAGCAATGTGGAAAGCAGAAGACTACTACCGTAAGGATTCTTCCAGGCTCGCTCTCAACGGGGATGGTGCCAGCCAGGGATTTTTAAAGATCATTTCGAAGTATGGCGGAACCAGGTCCGGTAACCTGGCTAAGTTTTACGCTGCTTCCTCCTATATGAAGCTGAATGATTTCAATAATGCAATCAAATACCTGAAAGATTTTTCTGCGGATGACAAACTGGTTTCTGTCCGGGCTGCTGGTTTACTGGCAGATGCCTATGCGGAAACAGGTAAAAAATCTGAAGCTGCGATACAATATCAGAAAGCAGGTACCTTATATCCTGAAGACACTTATAACTCTCCGGAGTATCTTTTTCGTGCAGGCTTGTTATTTCAGGAACTCGCAAAAAATAAAGAGGCTATCGATGCCTTCAAACTGATCAAAGATAAATATGCTGCTTCTGAAAGAGGCCTGGATATAGATAAATATCTGGCGAGATTAGGTTCAATAGATTAAGCCGCCTGAATTATGGCTGACGTAAAAAATAGTGAATTATTAAATACTTCAACAGGTATTACGCTACAGCGTGATGCCTGTGTGGTTATAGTACGAACCGAATGGAACGCTGCTGTAGTGGATGAACTTCTCAATGGATGTCTTAAAACCCTGAAGGATCATAATTCAAAATGTATCACTTTGCTTAATGTACCCGGGGCTGTGGAGATCCCGTTTGCAATTAAAAAATACTGGGATCTGAATAAATATAGGGAGGTACGCCCACAGGCTTTCATCGCCCTGGGTTGCGTGATCCGTGGGGATACTCCTCATTTTGAATATGTTTGCAATTCGGTTACCAATGGTATCACGCAATTGAATCTATTACTTCCCATACCTGTTATTTTCGGGATACTGACGGTGAATAATCAGCAACAGGCGGATGAACGATTAGGTGGCATTCATGGACATAAAGGAGAAGAGGCAGCTATTACTGCACTGAAAATGATTGCTCTGGTTACGACAATGTCCACACCTAAAACGGCAGACCATCTATGATCGTCCAGCTCTTTATTCCCTGTTTTGTAGATCAACTGTATCCACAGACCGCTTTTAACATGATCAAAGTGCTTGAAAAGGCCGGGTGTAAGGTCGAATACAATACAGAGCAAACCTGCTGCGGACAACCTGCCTTTAATGCAGGATTCACTGATGAAGCTAAAGCAGTATGTTCCAAATTTATAAATGATTTTAAGGGTGCCGATTATATTGTGGCACCCAGTGCTTCCTGTGTAGGTTTTATCAGAAATTATTATCAGAAATTATTTGATAATTCTTCAGTGCACAACCTGGTGAAGGACCTTGCAAAAAGAACGTTTGAATTTTCTGAATTTCTGGTAAATGTTTTACATGCGGAAGACTTTGGTGCCACGCTGAATACTTCTGCTACCTACCACGATTCCTGTGCTGGTTTACGGGAATGTAAGATAAAAACGGAGCCACGGAAATTATTAAAAAATGTAAAAGGTCTGCAGCTTACGGAAATGAATGATGTGGAAACCTGCTGTGGTTTTGGTGGTACATTCGCCGTGAAATTTGAATCCATATCCATAGGTATGGCTGATCAGAAAGTGAACCATGCTGCGGCTACGGGGTCAAAATATATTATCTCCACAGATCATTCCTGTCTGATGCACCTCGATGGATATATCCGTTATAAAAATATGGATATGCAAACCATGCACCTGGCAGACGTACTGGCAAGTGGGTGGTAAATAAAAAGGGCCGGCATAATAAGCCGGCCCCTGATTGGGAAATTAATCCCGGCAAACACCACTATCCTTTCGGCATCAGCACGGTATCCACTACATGGATAACACCATTACTCTGGTATACATCCTTAATAGTAACCTGTGCAGACCCACCTTTTTCATCTTTAATGTATAGCTTATCACCCTTCATCCAGGCCGATAATTTACCGCCGGCAACAGTAGTCAGTTCAGCTTTTCCACCACCCGCTTTTATTGCAGCAGCAATTGATTTGCCGTCCATTTTACCAGCAACAACATGATAAGTCAAAATACCGGTAAGCATCGCTTTGTTTTCTTCTTTTAGCAGTGTTTCCACCGTTCCTGCAGGCAGTTTGTCAAAGGCTGCATTAGTCGGTGCAAATACAGTAAAAGGACCGGTGCCTGATAATGTCTCCACCAGCCCTGCCGCTTTTACAGCAGCTACCAATGTGGTGTGGTCTTTGGAATTCACCGCATTTTCTATTATATTCCTGGAAGCATACATTGGTGCACCTCCTACTTCAACTGTTTTTTCCTGTGAAAAAGAAGCATTGAAAATTCCAATGGCCAGCGCAAGCATACTAATTTTTCTAATTGATTTCATTTTTTTTATTTGATTAATGATTGAATGAGTGTTCCTGCATCCATTTACGTAAGCGGGAAAAGGTTGGATTTTCGTTTAACAATTCTGTACTTTAGACGAATATAATTTTAGCGTTATGGCATACTGGTTAAT
>JAYUXA010000015.1:0-10047 GCA_043753245.1 Chitinophagaceae bacterium | reverse complement strand
GATGAGCCATGGGATCTTCTTAACTTGATCACTAAAACAAACGAAATGCGAAGTAAATACAATTAAAATTATAATAACTTTCAATTTTTACAGGAACATTTTTCATTCTCTTAACGTTTTCCGGATGCCTATTGTTTTATCAATACTTAACTCGATTTTCTTTATTTCATTTGTAGCTTTTGCATGGGTTAATCTTAATGACAAGGATTCATGGCTTTGGGTGCCTATTTATATGTTTGCCGCGATCGTCTGCGGATTGGCTGTTTTTAAGTCGTTTTATCCTGCAACTACTCTTACCGCAATATGCTTTTACCTCGCGTATGCAATTATTCTGTTCTTTATAAAGGATGGTGTGCTGGATTGGATTACAAAATACAATGCCCGGCATATTGCCCAAACGATGCAGGCTACTAAACCATATATAGAAAAAACCAGAGAATTTTTTGGACTGCTGATTATCACCGGCGCTCTTTTGATCAACCTTTTTGTTCAGTTATAAGGCATCCTGTTGAGTATGGTTACCTTTTTCTTTCAATGTCCGGAAGGAACCCGGTAATAGTAAACAGTGCTGTTCTTTTTAAATATGTTTTGTAAAAAAGCAGCAGTAGCAGTAGTGGCTAGCTGACCAGAGGGCCCATTAAGGGAAAAATCACATCCATGAGTGGCCCAGGGCAACCGAAGCACGACATGAGTTATTCCAAATTCAGTTAATTTTTTATCGAGCCGGTTGCAATGATCATAGGCAACAAGACAATCGTTTTTCCCTTGTATCAGCAAAGTGGGCACAAGCCCTTGTTTAACCTTTTCAGTAGCCGAACTTTGAATATACTGATCAGGTACCTGAGCATACGTTCCTCCTAAATAATCTTCCATGATCTTTTTACTGTCGAGTACTAAACGGTTTGCTGGATTCGCATATCCCCAAACCATGTCTGTAGGTCCATAGTAACTGATCACTCCTCTAACCGGCAAATCCTTTAGGGTGTAAGCAGCATCCAATGCAATCTGTGCTCCGGCCGATCTTCCCAGTAAAACAAAATTAGTACTGTCCAGTGACAATGCATCTGCGTGTATGCGAAGATAATTTATAGCGGAAACTACATCCCGGGTCGGGGCAGGATAGATATTTTCCGGAGCGAGCCGGTAATTAATTGCAGCCACATGGTATCCCTTTTTTGCCAGATAGCTGTTTAGTTCGGGCAATTGTTCTTTATTGCCACCTGCCCATGATCCGCCATGGATCACGATTACACAAGGGCGGATACCTTTTATCAATGAAGGATAGAAGTCGAGTGCTAATGCATGATTTTCATCATACACCAGTGTTTCAAAGGGTGCCTGCGGACTATTAATACCGGAAATTATTCTTGTAAAACTAAAAGCAGATTCCCCGGTTGCCGGAGTAGAAAAGGCTAAACGGAAATTACGTTCCGTTCTGTTGGATAGAACATAAGCCCCAATGAGTGGGAAAGCAAACAATAAAAACGCTGCAAGCGTTATGCAATGCGTGAGAACCGCATATTTTACATGAACGGTTGATAATAAACACACAGCTCCCAGGGCAATAAGGAATATCCAGCAAAATTCTGACGTAACAATAGACAGGTACCACAAAAAATTAACCGGAGCCCTGAAAATATTAAGAAAAGACAGCAGAAGTAAAAAGCTCATCAATACCAGGCGGACCATCCGTTTTTTTACGAATGTAGCGATTGATAAGATGTGTATCTTTAATAATAACCTATGCTAATACCATGTCTCGTCTGTTAATGATTCCACTACTTTTTGTTTTATTTACGTCCTGCAGTGAATCTGCTGATACGGGAATTGAAAAGCCTAAGGAAGAAAAATCCGAACCTGTTACTGCAGTAACGGAAAGAGCTTGTTATCGCCGTCTGGACGGTACCAAAAACCAGGACACCACTTCAATTGAAATCAGCAACAAGGCAAATGTTATAACTGGAAAGCTGGATTGGAAACCATTTGAAAAAGACCGGAGAAGCGGAAAATTCTCGGCGATCCTGGCAGGTAATGTGATGAAAGGAGTGTGGGTATTTATGCAGGAAGGAATAATGGATTCGATCCCTGTAGAATTCAAACTGTCCGGAGATACATTATTCCGCAGGCCATCAAAGGTGGATAAAAAAAATGGCCGTGAATTGATAGATAGTACCGCGGATTATTCCATACCGTTTATTGCTGTTAGCTGTCGTCAGGATAAATAACGGGTTCTGACAATGTTTATATGATGGAGGGCATGCCCTATAATTATATATCCAAACCCTCTTGGCGTAACAGGGTATCCAAACAAAGAACCTACCTGGCCAAAGTGTTCATCGGAAAGATATTTGAAAAGAAAAACAGACGCGTCCCTTACGGTTATGAACTCTTTCAGAATATCCTCAAGCGACCTCGAAGAAGGGTCGGCATTAGAGGCATAAAGCTTCTCATCCATATCACAAAACTCCGCTTCGACATCTCCTCTGGAAAGTGCAAGCGCTCTGAAAGACATTACCCTTTCAGTGTCTGCCATGTGCAGCAGCGTCTGCTTAATCGTCCATTTTTTTTCACTGTACCGGAAATTTTCTTTTTCAGAAGGAATCGCACTGAAGAAAGAGATGATCTGCGTTTTATTTTGTTCCATTAAATCAAGGAACTTTCCTTCCGGCACAAGATCAATATAATTCTTGGCGGCGGGAATAAATTCGGATTCGGTTGGTCTTTGCATACACTGTTAATCTATTTTACCGTCCTTGTCGCGCGCTTTATCACTTTTATTAACGGTAGGATCTACTCCCCCCTTTTTTAATCCGTCCAGTTCAGTTAACTGAGGATCTGATTTTCCTTGTTTCGGATCTTCATTTGTTGTATCAGGAATATCCGGTTTTTTTTTATCTGGTGAAGTATTCATAAAATTAATTTAAGGTAAGTTACGAAATTATTTCGGGAAGGTTTTAGCGAACACCGTTATTTTGCAATATCGATTTTCACCTTCCTGTTCTTGATCTTTTCATTTTTGATATTCTGCAGAGTGAAGCTGACATTGGCTTTTCTTACAGCAGCGAAAGATAAAAAATCTTTTACTTCAATAAGCCCGATATCTTCTTTTTTTAACTTCCCTTTATTAGTGAGGAAACCGACAATGTCAATCTTATTTATTTTGTCTTTTTTGCCGGCAGCAAAATAGAGGGTTGACCATTTAGGCTTGTCAGGCAGGATTGCTGTTTCCGGTAATTTAATTTCTTCCACGTTCCCGTTTACATACCCGGGAAGTGTTTCTTCAGGACTTAAAATAATTACGGCAGTTCCGCTGGCATCCATTCGCGCAGTACGTCCGTTTCTATGCGTAAAGATCTCTTCTGTCAGTGGCAGGTGGTAATGAATGATATACCGGATATTCGGAATATCCAGACCCCTGGAAGCCAGGTCGGTAGTCACCAGCACATTCGATGTTCCGTTTCTGAACTTGCACAATGCGCTGTCTCTTTCAGGTTGCTCCAGTGCTCCATGATAAAAAACATTCACAATTCCTTTTTCAGATAAATACTCACTTACACGTTCTACCGATTCGCGGTGATTGCAGAATATGATTGCTGACCGGTTGCCTACAAAACATAGAAATGATAATAAGGAATGTAGTTTATCCTTATCCGGACTGATGACCAGCTGCATAGCCAATGCTTGAGATGGAGCATCTGTCAGAAAATTTAATGTGGTGTATTCCATTGCCCCTATATAATCCGGGATCTCTACGGATTCCGTTGCTGAAAGCAGAATTCTTTTCTTTAGTGATGGAAGCGATCCGATGACAAATGAAATCTCTTCCTGAAAACCGAGTTCCAGGGATTTATCAAATTCATCCAGGATCAGTGTGCTGATGGCATTGGTTTTGATATTGCCTCTGCGCAAATGATCGGCCAGACGGCCCGGAGTGCCAACGATCAATGCGGGAGCCTGTAATAAATTATTTTCTTCAGTTTCGCGGAGATGCCCTCCATAACAGCAGGTAACTTTAAAACCAGTCACCATTGACCTGAATACCTGTTCTATCTGAAGCGCTAATTCCCTTGATGGAACGATAATTAACGCCTGCGTATGCTGATTTTCATGCTGAAGCAGCTTAAGTACGGGAATCAAAAAGGCAAGCGTTTTTCCTGTTCCGGTATCGGAAAGGATAATTACATTGTCGTTTTTCTTAATGGCCTCAATAGAAGCCTGTTGCATTGGATTAAGGTCATCTATATTCAACCGGGCAAGGATATCCGGTATCAAATTCTCTACTGTTTGCATAGGGCAAAGGTACGTGAGTTTGTTAGGATGGGGCAAATAGGAGCAATTGGGAACAATGCATGGAGAAACCGGAGAAATTGCTATTCCGGGCATTCCTCAAACAAAAAAGAGGCTTCCTTGTTTAAGGAAGCCTCTTTTTATGTAGTGCATACAATGCTATTGACAGCAGAACTATTAATAAGGTAAAATAACAGAAGATGGAACTCCATCAGGACCTGACCATAATAATTTATAATAATAGTGACCTTCTCCCGGACATACTGTGGCTAGTCCGGTTATATCCAATCCGAAAGTTGCAGTAGCAGAAAATCCTCCGGTAACATGGGCAACGGTACCGGCTCCCAGCCTGAATCCGCAGGACTGCTTAAATACAAGCGGCGAACTAATGGTGGTGGTAAACTTTTTATCAAAGCGGTTTGTGCCCCACTCTGCAATGTTTGAAAGGCTACCTTCCGTATGTGCTCCGGTGATCCTTAAAACAATTCCATTATCATAAACGTAGGTACGTTTTTTTGCAATTTTCCATGACCGGGCAACAGTACTATCAACGCTCACCGACATATTATCGCTTGAAATAGTTTGTACTATTGAATCCTGTGCGGATAAACTGTATAAAAGTCCTCCGGTTACATTGGTATAGGTATGGGTACCGTTAAGCTTTATCTTTTTATGGTCGCTCACACGGGTAATAGTAAGGTCCTGAAACCTGACACTTACCACTGCGCCAGCCATTTTCCATTTCGTTGCCTTAGCCGTTGAGATAATTACAGTTCCTGTGCGGGTGCGTGAAGCAGTACAACCTTCACCATTATAATTGATCGTAATGGTCATAGGGTTGCTCGCTGTGTCTATTACAAGATCAGCGTCACAGACACGCTTAGCCACCACCAGGAAATCTCCTGAGAAAGTGTCCTCCGATTCAAGAACGATATTTGCATCCCCCATTGCGGCATCAGTTTCGGCAGACACCAAAGATTCGTCATCCGTATGAGCGGCAATTTGTGCTGAGGTGAGTGGAGCTTCTTTTTCTGAATCAGACTTTTTGCAGGAAGTAAATAAAATAAGTGCAAAAAAAATAGAGGAGAGGGGTAATAAAAACGATTGTTTCATAAAAAAATTTTTGTTTTACGATAGTGTTGGATTATGCGGTTACCTGCCCTTATTTATTTTATAAGGGCTATAACAGGACACAACATACAAACAGAACCGGAAATTCGCAATAGCCCGGCTAGAATTGCATAATTGTCATAAGATTGGCATCAGTTTCATGGAAACGACCATTTGAACATTGCCTTCGTAGCATAAAGAAAACGGTATAGTTTTTAAATACAGGCTAGCGGGCTGAATTGGGAAGGTATAAGGGGAATACTATAGAACTATTCGGTGGTTCAATAATTGCATTTATCCAGGTGGGTTAAGCAGATCTTCCCTTTTTTATCTACAAAATAATTTAAATGAAATTTATAACTACATCAGACAGTCATTCAGGAGAAGAAGTGCAGCTTGCTTATTCGGAATATGGTACTGGCAAGCCGGTGGTCCTTATCTCCGGATGGCCTCTTAGCCGTGAAATGTGGGAGTACCAGCTTGGAGACCTGGTGGATGCGGGGTTCAGAATAATTAAGTATGACCGGCGCGGTTTTGGAAAATCTTCCAAACCCTGGAATGGATATGATTATGACACACTGGCCTCCGATCTTAATGCCCTGATGGAGCAGCTGGATTTGCGGGATGCTACCCTGGTAGGATTTTCAATGGGTGGTGGAGAAGTAGTGCGCTATCTGAGCCATTATGGATCAAACAGAGTAGAACGTATTGTATTGATCAGTTCAGTGACTCCTTATCTGGGTAAAACGGAAAGTAATCCCGGCGGAGTAGACCAGAGTGTTTTTGAGGAAATGATGAAGCAAATGAAGGACGACCGCATAGGTTTTCTGGACAGCTTCGGAAAGCAATTTTTTGGGGTAAACTTATTGTCTCATCCGGTAAGTGCTCCCTTGCTGGACTATTACAGGATGCTGAGTTCAATGGCTACTGCCAGGTCTACCCAGCAATGCGCTATATCTTTCTCGCAGACGGATTTCAGGGAAGATATTGCGTCCATTAAAGTTCCTGTATTAATTATTCACGGCGATGCTGATAAAATCGTGCCCATTGAAAACAGTGGGGCAAGAACTGCAAGTCTTTTACCTCATGCTGAATATAAAGTGTATGAAGGCGCTCCTCATGGATTGTTTTACACCAACCGGGGAGAATTAAACAGAGATCTGATCCAGTTTATTTCAGGATCTTTATCTTTTGAACAGACCTCTTTAGCTGCCAGTTCAGGAGTACTATAATTATAAATTCAACTTAAAAAAGGGTGTATCGGAATCCTGATAGATCCTTTTTTTTATCCGGGTATCGTATTGATCAGGTTTCGGTTTATTGATTTTAAGGGCTTCATTATTCTTTAATTTATAAAGGGCGCATGTAATTATTAAATAATTCTTTAAAGCAATAGCTCTTCCTGAATAATAAAGTAATGTAGTAGCAGGAAAATAGTTTAATCCTGTAATCCTGGAGTATCCTTTATTTAAAAAATGGTATGCGTTTTCGAATAGCTACTGCCTCAGAAGGATTTTTTATCAGCAACTGATCTACATCCGTACCTGTAAAGTTATTTGATTTTAGTATCGGGATCAGCTTACTAAATATATCGGTATATCCTTTAAATACTCCACCATCCGGTTCCCCTGGCCGATAGTAACCTGCATCATGGCTGATGAGTACCTTGTGAAGCAGGTGGTGCTTTTTAAGTAGGGCCAACCTTTCAGCATACTTATCAAAATCACTGACGATATTATCCAGGCTCACCCATGCACCTGTTTGGGCAGCTTCTACCAATTTAGTATAGTCTGCTTCCGCCTGAGCATGTACCCATACGAAAGCATCTGGCAACACCCCTTCTTTTTTAATGATCTCTATCTGTTCGAAGGCTGCAGGGGCAAGCCCGGTATGAGAGTGAATCATCAGCCCTGTGCGTTTGTGGGTAATAGCCGCGGCCTGTACAATCTTTCGATGGATCTCAGAAAGTCCCGATTCAGCGGCATCTACACTGATCTTAATAAATCCCGGTTTAATCCCTGTGTTGTCAATGCCATTATCAAATTCTTTGATCCAGCGTTCTGCCAGCTGGGTTGCCGTTTCCGTAAATGCCCAGGAGGGAAGGTATTTGTTGTTCACCGCTCCATAATATCCGGTATTCGTGATCAACAGCAAACCGCTTCTGATACTGATCATCTTCAACAGCTCCGGATCTCTTCCAAGATAGGCAGGAGTGCACTCGAGTACAGTGTGAACACCAGCTTGCCGGGCTTCCATAAAATAAGGGAGCACCTTTTTGAGTACATTTTCCCTGTTCCAGCTGTCAAAGCTGATTTTATCAGCACCAATAAAATCAACCAGTACATGCTCATGACTCAACGTGGTACCTAATTGGTTAATACGAACGGGACCGGTGACGGTAATAGCTATTTCCGGGCGTTTCGTCCATGAAAAAACCAGCGGGCTAAGAGAAAACAACAAAAATCTTCGTCTGGTAACCAGGTTCATTTTAAAAATTATCTTTTGTCAAGGTAAGAAAATATTCAATGATTTTGACAGCCTGCGATCAAAAAAGAGGTAAGAATAATTTTGATAAGATATTAAGCTGCAGGGTTTATGTTTGTAAGTTTACAAATTATTAGTTTCATGGAAGAGGCAGTACAACAAAAACGTCCGGCAGCATTAATATTTATATTTTTTACATTATTGATCGATGTGATCGGATTTGCTATTATCATTCCTGTTATTCCAAAACTTATTGAGGGTATGTTGCATAGTGATCTTAGCGATGCAACCAGAATATCCGGTTTATTGCTGGTGGCTTTTTCGGTGATGCAATTTTTATTTTCTCCGCTGATCGGTAACCTGAGTGATAAATTCGGCAGAAGGCCTGTACTGTTGTTTTCCTTGCTGGGTTTTGGTGTGGATTACCTTTTCCTGGCATTTGCCCCAACAATAGGTTGGCTCTTTGTAGGGCGTATCATCGCCGGGATCTTTGGAGCCAGTTTCACTACCGCCTCTGCATATATTGCAGATGTTAGTCCTCCGGAAAAAAGAGCCCAGAACTTTGGCATGATCGGAGTTGCGTTTGGATTAGGGTTCATTATCGGTCCGGTGATCGGAGGTTTGCTGGGCAAAATGGATACGCATTACCCGTTTTATGCTGCGGCTATCCTGGCATTGCTGAATGCGGCCTACGGCTATTTTATTTTGCCGGAGTCGCTGGCTCCGGAAAACCGCCGGCCGCTGGATTGGAAACGCTGCAATCCACTTGGTGCGTTATTTCAATTGAAAAAATATCCGGCTGTGCTGGGATTGGCGATTTGTTTGTTCGTAGTTTACTTTGCAGGCCATGCGGTCCAGAGTTGCTGGACTTTTTATACGATTCAGAAATTTAACTGGAGCGAGGACATCATTGGTTATTCTCTGGGTTTTATTGGATTGATGATCGCTATTGTTCAGGGTGGCGTGATCAGGGTGGTGATACCGAAGATCGGTCAGCAGCGGAGTATATGGATAGGATTATTGCTGTATTCGGTCGGGATGTTGCTTTTCGGATTAGCCAATCAGGGCTGGATGATGTTTGCCTTCATGGTGCCTTATGCATTGGGCGGTATTGCCGGGCCTGCATTACAGGGTTTAATGACGAACGAAGTTCCTGCAAACGAACAGGGCGAATTGCAGGGAGGGCTCACCAGTCTGATGAGTTTGAGCTCCATATTCGGCCCATGGTTTATGACCTGGATATTTTATTATTTTACGAAAACCACCACACCGGTTTATTTACCGGGAGCACCCTATTACGTAGCCTCCGTGCTGATGCTTATAAGTGTATTTCTGGCAATTAATAGTTTTAAGAAAAATAAAGCATAGCCAGGGTGGCTTACTCACACAACAGTCCATGTTAATCAGTATGTTTTTTGATCATTACTCATGCTGAGCGAAAGCATGCTATCAACTGCTGAAAGTGATCGGCATCAGCAAGGATGCAGAAGTAGAAGCGTGGTCGGACGAAAAGCTCACAATCATACTGGAACAGAAGATTCAATCTAAAGGGTACACTAAAATATCGTTCAGGGAAATAATTCTTCAGCAGTTTTAATTATAATGCTTTCTTCCATTTTTGATATTCCTGCGGAGACAGGCTCATCACCTTTTTAAACTGACGTGTGAAGTAAGGCAGTTCATTAAACCCAGATTCAAAGCATACATTCGTGACTGAATAATTAGTGTTGCTGAGTAGTTGGCACGCATAAGAAATACGGATCTCGGTCAAAAATTTCGTAAAATTTTTCAGTGTCCTTGTTTTAAAATAACGGCAGAAAGAAGTCTCCGTCATGTTAGCGATCCCTGCAATATCCTTAACGGTTATTTTTTCGGTAAAATGGTCGTATATATATTGGTGGATACTGCGCATCCGGTCTTCGTCATGTGTATGATCGTATCCATAATTTTTATTGGTCATGTAATCGTAACCCTTTGTCTCGGCCAGCGTCTCCATGATGTCCAGCAGGCTGAAGAGTTTTCGGGTTTCATTCAGTCCCGGCATTGCAAGGAGTTTTTCTTTTACTTTTTGTACGGCAGCCTTTTTAAAAAATAATCCCCTGTTGGATTTTTTCAATAGAGTATTCACACTCTGCAGCTCCGGTTTATTCATAAAATCAACGCCCA
>JAYUXA010000014.1:0-4819 GCA_043753245.1 Chitinophagaceae bacterium | reverse complement strand
CTGCGCTTAATAAGGAAAATCCAAGCTGACCGGGAAGAATAAAATCTATTGTGCGGTACTTCCGGCCCGGTACCGTTTCTACATCGCTGCCGATAGTTGCGAAAGTTCTGTTGGCAGGAAACAATTCTTTATTTTTGTTATTGATCACTCCTTCTATCATGGCACGCAGCAATTGTATGGATTGGGGATTAACAGCTTCTGAACTGGTCAGTTTAATCTCATATGGGGAAAGAGAGTCTGTTTTCGAAATGGATATCAGTGCTGCCAGTCTGCCTTTGGAAAGATCATCGCGCAACCCGGTTTCGGGTTTGCGTACCTGGATCAGACCATCCATGGAGCTGAGGTACGAATAAATACGGGTAGTGGTATCTGTATTTTTTTCAAATGCTGCTTTGATCGATGTTCTTCCTCCCCCACCAATAAATCCAAAAACGAGAATAAAAATTAACGGAAAGGCAAAACTGAATATCACTGCACTCGGGCTTCTGAATATCGCTTTTAAGCTGGCTTTTGTAATAGCCAGCATGGCCCTGATCTGACTATAAGATGTTGACATGAAGTAAACTGTACTAAGTGTTTTAAAGTTACTGAATGGAGATTTCAAAAGGTATTCTTGCCTGTACCTTTCCAATGAATGTTTTCAGGTTTCTTATAGTGGAGTATGTTTTATATCCTTCTGCTCCGAGTTCTTCTTTAATTAAAGCATCTTTCGAGCTCTCTGCTTTTCGCTTCAAGAAATAATCAATGATATCTGGTTTTTCAGGATACTCCGTTAGCCGGTAATCTTTTAGTTTGGCTTTTGCTGCTGCCGCAATAACAGCGTCTCCTATTCCTCCAATACGATCCACCAGACCCAGCGCAACAGCGCGCGATCCGCTCCAGACACGCCCCTGGGCGATACTGTCTATGTAGATGACCGTCCTGTTTCTGCCCTCTGCAACTCTTGATTTAAATTGCATATATGTGGTGTCCACACCATCCTGGATGGCTTTTCGCTGACCCGGGCTGAGCGGCCTGGTTACAGACATGATGTTTGCATCCGGTGAAGTATGCACCTCGTCAAAAGTTACTCCCAGTTTATTATTAAAAAATTTCTGCAGATTAGGCAGCACCCCAAATACCCCAATGGAACCGGTAATCGTATTAGGTTGTGCAAAGATGCTGTCTGCGGCACAAGCCATATAATATCCGCCCGATGCAGCTACATCTCCGAAACTTACAATAACCGGCTTAACCTTTTTTGCAAGGGCTACCTCTCTCCATATCACTTCACTGGCCATTGCACTGCCGCCGCCGGAATTAATTCGAACTACTATAGCTTTAATAGTATTGTCCAGTCTTGCTTTACGGATATATCCCCGGTAGGTGTCACCTCCGATACTGGCTCTGTCGCCTGTACCATCTACAATATTTCCTTCCGCATAAATCACGGCAATCTTTTGGGAACCGCTTTGTTTAAAACCAACGCTGCCTGCATATTTGCCGGGACTGATAAAATTAATTTGTGCCTCTTTTTCTATTTTGAGCAACTGTTTGATCTCCTCCTTAACCTCATCGTCGTATCTCAATCCGTCCACCATTTTATATTTCAGTGCCTGTGATGCAAAGGTTATTGAATTCGAATCTGCATAACGATGCAGCAGCGCAGTGTCTATGCCCCTGGCCTGGGAGGCCTTCATTAAAAACTGCCCATAAATATCATATAGCAATTCATTGCTTTGCAGTTTATTGGCATCGGTCATTTTATACTCGCGGAGCGGTTCTGTGGCACTTTTAAATTTTCCCGCATAAAATATCTGAGGTTCTATTTCCAGTTTTTCCAGGGCTCCTTTAATGAAAGGCATCTGCAGGGAAAATCCATGCCATTCTACACCGCCCGTGGGATGACAATACAATTTACCAGCTGCATTCGCTACATAGTAGGCTTTCTGATCGATCACATTGGCATAGGCGATCACAAATTTCCCTGAGCTTTTGAAATCAATAAGTGCATTTCTCAATTCTTCTGCGGAGGCAAAATCGTTGCTGCTGCTTTCACATTTTATATATATTCCTTTAATGGACGCATCAGTACGGGCATAGCCGATCATTCGGAGCAGATCATACAGGGATGGAGTATGCGTGTTTTCATTACCCAGGATGCTTTCCAGAGGATTAAGCGGCTCCACTTCCGGAAAGTGGGTAGACAGATCCAGTAAAAGCACGGCATTGTCGCCTGCGGGACTTTCTTTCGCCGACATCATGGAAGAACTAACCGCTGTAAAACCGGCTATTGCGATTGCACCGGCAATAAAGGAAAATACGATCAGCGCCAGCAAGGCCGCTAAGAATGATCTGAAGAAATTATTCATTGCAGTATACTGTAAGTGAAAAACAAATGTACCAATACCAGATAGAATACATTGTTTTTTATTGTTTAGCTGTTTACTTTGCAGCCGGATGAATTACGTTTACATCATAACCGGAGGAAATATCGGACCTGCCGAAGATCACCTGGCCACAGCTGCACACCAGTTGCAACAACATTGCGGTACAATTATCGACCGGTCGGACATCTATGAAACACAACCCTGGGGTAAAACCGATCAGGCGCTTTTTTTGAACCAGGTGCTGGTGTTGGAAACCATGCTCAGCGCCCGGGAGATATTAAATGAGATTGTCGGGATCGAGCTGCAGATGGGCAGAGAGCGGCTGGAAAAGAACGGACCCCGTATCATTGATGCCGACATTCTGTTTTACAACCATCAGATAATTAATGAACCAGGACTGGTAGTGCCACATCCTCGGATTGCGTATAGAAGATTTGTGCTTGAACCTCTAAATCAGGTTGCTCCAGCCTATATTCACCCGGTTATTTACAAGACCGTCAAACAAATGCTGGACGAATGCACCGATACATTGGAGGTGAAAAAAAAGGATTCATGAATTACCATTTTATAGCAATCGAAGGAAATATTGGCGCGGGCAAAACAACGCTTGCACATATGCTGTCCAAGCATTTTAATTCAAGGCTTGTGCTGGAAGAATTTGGAGACAATCCTTTTCTTCCAAAATTTTATGAGAACCCCGGGCAATATGCATTTCCGCTGGAACTCTTTTTTATGGCAGAACGTTACAAACAGTTAAAGGACCTGATCCATACCAAGGATATGTTTCAAAGTTTAACTGTTGCCGATTATTTATTTACAAAGTGTTTGCTTTTTGCCAAAGTAAATCTTTCCGAAGAAGAGTTCCGCCTGTACCACAAACTGTATGATATTATCCGGCAGCCTTTAATACAACCGGACCTGCTGATCTACCTGCACGTACCCGTACAAAAACTACAACAGAACATCCGCAAACGAAACAGGTCTTATGAACAGTCAATTGCCGATGAATACCTTTTTAATATCCAGGAAACCTACACCCGCTATATCCGGCAGCACAATATTAAAACGCTTTTTATCGACGCTTCCAATGCAGATTTTTTAAGCAATGAAAAACACCTCAAAGTGATACTAGATGCGCTGGAAAATGAGTACGACCAGGGACAGCATTATTTTAACCTACCCTGAAAGAAAGCTCTAAAATCATCTGAATTCCGGATTACAGATAATTAACAGGTAATACCTTCCGGTTAATTAGGGATCCTTCACCTGCTTCCGGTTTACACGAACCAACGGCTTTTGCGTGAAACCAAGTCTTATCTTGCATCTTATATGACGCAGGATATCTTACAAAACTGGGAGAAGAAATCGGGGGAAAGAATTAAAATATACAAAAAGTACCTGCACCGCGCAGATAAGAATACCGTACTGAAACAATTGCCACAGTTCCATGAAGAAGCATTTGAAAAAATAAATTGTCTGAAGTGTGCCAACTGCTGCAAACGATTTTCACCCAGATTTAAAACCCCGGATATTAAGCGGATATCCAGACATCTGAAAATGAAAGAGAGTGCGTTTATAGAAACCTATCTCAAGCTGGATGAAGAAGGAGATTATGTGGCGAAGACTGCCCCCTGCCCATTCCTTGGAGAAGATAATTACTGCACTATTTATGAAGACCGGCCTTCCGACTGCCATCGTTTCCCCTACACGGATGAAGACGTAATTGTAAAAAGACAGGACCTTACCCTGAAAAATGTAACCTTTTGCCCGATTGTGTATTATGTACTGGAGAATTTAATTCATGCAAAGAAAATTTCCTGATCAGACACGGATGTTTCATTAATGGTAGCAGGAGTAATAAATAACCTCAATAATTATTTTTCTGGAACGGAGAAAGAAACCTTCCCTATGGTTTTCTTTGTAACCGGTTTCGTAGCGTTTTCAAAAGTAGCATCAAACAAAGGACTTTCGGTGTGCTGCCATTTGTCCCAAAACGTGAAATACAATCCGTAATTGAACCTGAATTGTTTGTGATGTAAGGAATGATGGGTAGCGCCGATCAGCCATCGTCCAATAACATGTCTGTTAAATTTCCCGGGATATATTTCAATATCCAGATGATTAATAACACTGGTAAACGTCATTATGGTCAGTTGTGTAAGTATAACGTATGGATGCATCGGCACAATCATCAGCGTAACAGGCAATATCACCGCAAGCATACACCCTTCCAGCGGATGAAAAGAAAATGCCGTCCATGGGGAAGTGACCGTACTCTGATGATGAATCAGATGTATCTTTTTAAATAGCAAAGGATGATGAAGCAGGCGGTGCATCCAGTAATAATAGGTTTCATCGATGAGCATGGAAATACCCAGACTTACCGGCAGCCACCACCATTTGTATTCATTAACATCCGTATATATTTTAGAGTACCCTTTCTGCCACAG
>JAYUXA010000013.1:0-4820 GCA_043753245.1 Chitinophagaceae bacterium | reverse complement strand
TTTTTAAATCTTCTGACCGGCAAACGCCCGTCGCATTTGCTATTCCAAAAAATGCGGTAATACCAATCTGGTCGTTGGTTACTTCAGTGTGGCCTGTCAGGTTATCCGCTTCATCCCCTGTTCCATCATTATCAAGATCCTTTCCCATTATGGCCATAGCTTTTACAAGGCCCAGTTCATCGGTGATCACCTCAGAAAGATTATCGTTGGCATCTTTCAATTGCCGTGGAGAAAGAGTTCTGTAATTGAATTTTGTTATGGATGATTGATTGGCCAGCGCATCCGTTGTTTCTTTCACAAAAAGAAGATAGCTGTCATATTTTACTTTAGTAACGGAACCGTAAGGATCGGTATAAGAAACAGGTAAGTAAAAACGATCCCCTGCTTTTACCGGAGTATTGACAGCCGGATCAGCAGCATCCATAATATTGACCCTGCCGGAGGGCACCCACCACTTTGTTTCGGCATCGGTGGAAACGAATTTCCCTTCCTTCATTAAAGCAACCAGTTCATTATCCTGTTGTCTGGCTGAATAGATTTCATGAAGAAGTTCTTTAGTATAGGCCAGTTGATACGTTTCGTAGCTGATGCCCAGAGATCCCATTGTACCCGCTGGCAGGGAGTCCTGTAGATTATCATTCCTGTATAGCGTCCGGATATGTTCAATTAATCTTTTTACGGGTTTATAATCGGGAGGTATCGCCGTAACATCGGGCTCTTTTTCTAGCTGATAATATACTGCTTCCTCCGATTTATTCAGGATATTATCAAAATCCTCCAATGCATAAAACTGACTAGCTGCAGTATGTTTTTTAATCCCTTTTAGCTGATAGGATTTGGTTTCCGCCGGCATGCGCAGACGATGAACATCCGGATTGGCGGGATCCAGTTTTACATCAATATCATTAGTAAAGTTATTTTCCGTATAGGTGATCAGTGTTTCTGCCTGAGCTTTTTGCGTTGCCTCCGGAAGGGATGTGTTTACAATTTTCCGCGGATACACTATGGAAGCAGCCTGCAGTACATTTCCATAGTCATCCAGTTTAATATTCAGGTTATGGGCAATGCGCGGGTCTGCAGTATTCCGTTCATAACTATACGTAATCGCTTCGCTTTCTTTCACAATAAAAATAGCGTGTTTGTTAGATCCCTTAGGCTGTACTAACTCAATGAGGCAATTGTGCGTGGCAACAGAGAAAGGTGTCAGTTCCATTTTCCTGGCGGCATCTGTATCAGCATGTTTTACGGCATCTCTTGCAAAAACTTCAGATCGCAGCGCCATTCCCTTGCATGCCCGGAATGCTTCCCGTCGTTCTGACGCACTCAGGTGATTAATAATACCGGCAGGCAATGAAGGGCTTGAAATCAGTACCGCATCCGGCAAGGTTATTTCAGCATGCGGTACCATAAAACCATTTCTTTTCATTTCTTCATACCAATATTCATGGGCAAACTGCTGAAGGATCTTTTCCCTGCTCAGGAAAGCTCCGGTATGTGTCCATGTTTTTGAAACCACTGGCTCCTGGTGAAGTTCCCTGCCGGTAATATTGGTAGCATTTCCTTTTACCCATTCTTCAAATTGTTCTGCATCTGTTTGTTCTACCATTCCAAAACCACGAAATTCTTTTTCAGCATGATCGTAGTATCCGTGATGATAACTAAACTCACTTGTGAAACGGTAACCTGATATCTTATCTCTTGTTTCCGTTTTACTGATGCATTGTACAGGGAAATGAAGTTTGGTGGCCCACGGCCTGCCGTTCAATTTATCCTGAATGTAAAAATGGGTAGATGGCTTATAGGTTAGGGTAACCTCTTTTCCCATATTATTTTTGTACCCTGTCAGGACATGGGGCTTCTTACTGTTCATCAGGTCGATATACCTGAAGCGGGCACTGGCATCGTTTGGCAATTGGCTGCTCCAGACAATACAGGCTACGCCATTGCCGAGCAGATCAGCAACGGTAATCTTTGTTTTGTTATTGATCTCCGGAAAGGCAGCGATTTCAAAAGGAAGGGTAGTGAAGGAATTACCATTGAGATTGTTCCAGCAACTGAATTTATTTTTACCGAGATAGATGATGTCTGTGGTTCCGGATCCATCGATATCGGCCAGGCGGATATAAGAGGGATCAAAAATAGCAGCACGGTCAAATAACGGAGCATTATCCATCGCTACTTTAACGCCGAATTTTCCATAACCCAGGTTGGGCCAGTAACACACTTCCCCATTTCTGATCCGCACTATATCCGACAGACCGTCACCAGACATATCTGCCAGGAAAATACTCTGGATACCATCTGCAAAAACAATATTGGGACCCGCTTCTTCATCAAACGGTTTTACAGTTTGGTGAATGCCTGTAAAACCATCCTTTCCTGCCGATCTATACCAGGTAAAAATATTTTCTTCGGATATCAGTATATCTGCCCTGCCGTCACCATTCAGGTCAAGCATCCTTGTATTTGGATCATGGAGATCGATATTGGGCAAAGTCTTAAAGTCTTTAAATGGATGCCACTCCTGCTCATCACTTAATTCAAAATAACCTTTTGGCATTGTTGAATAACCTGCCAATTGCTTTCTTCCGTCTGAGTCCAGATCAAGCAATTGTAACTGGCCACCCAGCCCTGAGAAGGAAGGCTTAGGTGAAACAAGCAGTGCCTTTCCAAAATTACCGTTGCCCAGATTGGACTTATAATACCAGCCTCCAGCCTGTTCTGTAAGAATGCCTGACAACCCTTCGTTATACAGGTCAGTGAACTGATAATTTGTTTCATCCAAACCGGCCGGAGCATGCACTAAACTGGAAGAAGAGATATCTTTTACAGAGGTGTTCCATTCATGTTGCTGGTATTCAAATTCAATGGCCGGGAGTTTTTTAAAAGAATAAACTCCGGCTTCCTGGAGATAACCATGGGAGGTAATTGACCGTAAAAACGTAAAATCCTTCTGTGAAGCCGTATCGTATTCAAAATTGATGGATTTTACCAGCCCTGTATACTCGCCGGGTGCCGTAAAATAATGAAAAAGTAAAACCCGTTTGCATAGGCGTGTCGTGCGTATCTCAAATCCGGCCTTATAATCGGAAAAAGCGTCTGCTCTGAAATCCCAATCATTTATTTTTTCAGGAGAATCATTTGTTTTCAACACACCATAATCGAAAATTGTCTGAAACAGATAAGCCGTTTCGGCCGGGAACGCATCTCCAAATTTTTTGTAAGGTGTTTTATTGCCATACAAAACCTTGTCAGGGTAAAGATTAGTATAAGTGATAGATCCTTTTGCCATCCTGTTCCTGTTGTGCAGCTGCGAACGATCAAAGCCGGTATCATCTTCCTTTCTATAGACATACTGCGAACAGTTTCCCTTGTCATCGAAAACAAATTCAGGGAGCCATTCAAAAATTCTTTTATTATCCTGTGGATCCGTGACTCTTGATCCGGGGCTCCAGCCAAGGAGAGTTGTTGTATTATCCCGTGTGATGATCCTCCATTTTATTTCTCCATTGCTCTTATCGCTCCATCTTTCTATT
This sequence comes from Chitinophagaceae bacterium, assembly GCA_043753245.1. Taxonomy (GTDB): domain Bacteria; phylum Bacteroidota; class Bacteroidia; order Chitinophagales; family Chitinophagaceae; genus Flavitalea. The sequence goes on along the minus strand of JAYUXA010000013.1, from coordinate 1,284 downwards.
CGTGCAAACGAGCCTTCCATTCTTGGACGGTAAAATTGTATGGTAAAAATTCCGTCAGGCGAATCCTTTTTATTGATTTCGTATTCTCCCTTACTATTTATTAAAAACAAACCAGTTATTTCATTTTTTTTAAATTCAGGTACCAGGTCTTCTGCTCCGGAAAAGAGATAAGTATCCGAATCCGATGCATCCAGATATTGGGGTAGTCCTGTATCGGTTTTTCGTCTGATGGAGGCTATGCCCAAATTCCATCCCAGGCCGAAAATGCCGTTCCCGCTTCCTGAATTATACGTGAGGTTTAAGGAAGGGATCACTCCACGGCATGCTGCAACAGGAAGTGCAATAGAAAAGGAGGCAGTTCCATTGACCGCATTCACTGAAAACTTTTCGTCAATACCCTTTATGGCACCACCTCCTTTAGGAAGGGATATAGCTGGGACTTCTATTGCATTGGATGTAGTTTTGCCACCGTCCGTATTCAGGAAGCCGCTGGATGACTCTTTCTTTTCTATTCCGTTTTTACCATTCATTTTACTGATAATGGTTTTTACTACGATTAAGAAAAATCAATACAAGAGAGAGGAACGGAGCTGGCCAGAAATAGGTATTATATTTTACATTGTGAATCTAACCAATTAGAGCATGTATTTTTATTTTATCTTGCCTGCACAGGAAAAATCACCCGAAAGTGGTATACCGGCTCCACTTTACTTCCAGCTTTATAGTAGCCTTTGCAAGTTCGCATAGTAAATAATGGGGTATGCAAAATGCCAGTACTGTTTTGGCCACCGCCTGCTTGTTCAAATACATTTTGCTCAATCGTTTTATTAGCTGCCATATCATCTAGTTTTTACCCACTTATGGCAACTAATAATTTTATTACCTGCCATATCTATATATTTTTAATTACTTTTGGCAGGAAATATGGAACAAAAGTCAACTATTATCGGGAGAAAGGCAGAGCAGGAAATCCTGCAAATGCTACTGTTAAGCAGGCAGCCGGAACTATTGGCCGTATATGGAAGGCGACGCGTAGGTAAGACCTATTTAATCCGGCAATATTTTTCAGAAGAAATGGTTTTTGCCTGCAGTGGTCAACTCAATAGCAGTACCATGCAACAGATCTTTAATTTTACCAATCAGATACAGCATTATTTTCCGAATGCAAAACCTGCTATCGCTCCTGGTAACTGGCAACAGGCTTTCAAACTGCTATGGGAAAATCTTTTAGTCCTGGAAAGTAAACGTAAAAAAGTGATCTTCCTGGATGAACTACCATGGCTG
>JAYUXA010000012.1:0-4835 GCA_043753245.1 Chitinophagaceae bacterium | reverse complement strand
CTCGCCTCCTGTAATTGCAATCTCCGGAATACCTTTAAATAAAGCCTGGGAAACAAAAGCCCAGATCCCAAAAGATCCCGGGTAATTTTGCACCACTTCCTGCACACCTGAACACATTCTGAAAGCCCTCTCCCGCCAGTCTGCTTCATCAAACACAACGCCGCAATAGTGTAAATTCCATGCCATTAATGAATTCCCTGAAGGCACCGCGCCGTCATACATTTCTTTCTTTCTAACAATTACATCCTGCTGTCCATCGTTCGTAAAATAAAAATAATCAGTTTCCGGTTCACTAAAATGAGCAATTACCCATTTTACCAAAGTTTTTACCTTTTCCAGACAGGTGTTGTCTGCGGTAATTTCCTGCAGATGCAACAATGCATAAATCAGGTTTGCATAATCATCCAGAAAAGCAGGATATTTTGCCTCTCCGTTTTTATAAGTATGAAAAAAACTTCCCTTCTTTCCATCTTCAAACATGTCCATCAGGAAGGCCATATTTTTAACAGCCATTCTGCGGTAATGTTCATTTCCCGTAGCTGCAAAAGCTTTGCTGTAAGCGGTATTCATCATACAGTTCCATCCCAACAGGATTTTATCATCCGTGATGGGACGCACTCTGACGGATCTGGCCTTCATCAGTTTCTCCCTGCAGGTACGTAAAATTTCATTCAGGCGTTTCAATTCGAGGCCGTTTGTTACGGCAAATTTTTTCGCCTGAACCGCTACATGCAGAATATTCGTATGCTCCCAGTTGCCTTCCTCTGAAACAGAATAATAATTATTAAATAACGCGGCATCCGCTCCCAAGAGCGAATTGATCTCTGCCTTGCTCCAGACATAAAATTTCCCTTCTACCCCCTCGCTGTCCGCATCAAGTGCAGCATAAAACCCACCTTCCGGAGAAAGCAATTCCCGCTCTGCAAAATCAAGGGTATCACTGATCGATTGAAGGTATACGGGATTAGCGGTCGCCTGATAGGCATCACTCAGCGCCATTACCATCAGGGCATTGTCGTACAACATTTTTTCAAAATGAGGAGCAAGCCAGAATTCATCGGTCGAGTAGCGCGCAAACCCTCCGCCAAGCTGGTCGTTAATTCCACCATCAATCATTTTATCCAGACTCAGGCAGGCCTGTGCCAGGGCTTTATCGTTTTTACTGTAATAATAGTGCTGTAATAAAAGCCTGATCGTAAAAGTTTGTGGGAACTTAGGCGCTCTTCCAAATCCGCCGTTAACGGTATCTGCTGTTTTGAGAATAGTATCGAGCAGGGTATCCATTGCTTCATTTGTCAACAGTTTGGCCGGACCTTTTCCAACGCCAAAATGATTGGAAGCTTCTATATGAGCGGTGAGATTTTCGGCCTGGGCCACTATTTTATGCTTTTTTTCACGGAATGCTTCCGATACGCCAATCAGGGTATCGGTCCAGGATGGCTTGTTGTGCATCGCCTGAGGAGGGAAATACGTTCCACCATAAAAAGGTTTTTTCCCAGGCGTCAGAAATACATTTAATGGCCAGCCCCCACTGCCACTTATGGCCTGCACAGCCTCCATATAAATATGATCCAGATCAGGCCGTTCTTCCCGGTCGATTTTTATATTAATAAAACGCTCGTTCATGAGCCGCGCAGTTTCGGGGTCCTCAAAACTTTCTCTTTCCATTACATGGCACCAGTGGCAGGCTGCATATCCGATGCTTACCAGTATCGGTTTGTCTTCCGCCTTCGCCCTGGAAAGCGCTTCCTCTCCCCATGGGTACCATTCCACCGGATTATGCGCATGCTGAAGCAGGTAAGGACTTGTTTCGTTGAGGAGATGATTGGGCATTTTAGCGTTTTTATACCTGTCCGGGCTATTGTTATAGGCAACGAAATCCCGTAATGCATTCCTGCAGGTACGTTTCTTATTGGCCTTGCCTGAACTGTTTAGCGTAAAATTAACCCAATAATTATTTTTTCTTAAGTGAAGAAAGATATTGTTCCAGTGCAGCTACCATGGACTGCGCCTGCGGCTGGGGTGCTTTGATCTCCAGTATAAGACCAGCCTGTTCGATAGCTTTAGAGGTATTATTGCCAAATGCTCCAAGGCGGGTACCGTTTTGTATAAATCCGGGAAAGCTGTCCAGCAAACTTTTTACACCGCTGGGTGTAAAAAAGCAAATGATGTCATAACTTTTCAGGCTCAGGATAGCAGTCACATCATTGCTGATGGTACGGTACATAAAAGGAGTAACAAACCCGCAGTTATTGGTTTTAAGCCAGTTAATGATCTCATTATCCTGCTGATTTTCGGAGCACGGATACAGGAAAGTCTCATTCTCTTTATGTTTGTTGATAGCATCGAACATGCTTTTATTAGTGCCATCGGCGCCATAAAAGACCTTTCTTTTGCGGTAGAGAATAAATTTCTGGAGATATAGCGCTACCGATTCGGAAATGCAGAAATATTTAGTATCCGGAGATACTACCACTTTCATTTCTTCACAGGTGCGAAAAAAGTGATCGATGGCGTTACGGCTGGTGAATATGACAGCAGAAAATCCTAAAATTTCTATCTTTTGCTTGCGAAAATCTTTTGCAGGAATTCCTTCCACACGTATAAATGGATGAAAATCGAGCTCTACATTATACTTTTTCGCCAGCTCAAAATAAGGGGATTTCTCTGTTTCCGGCCTAGGCTGAGTAATCAGAATCGTCTTAATCTTTACTCCGGCAATGCTACTGTGTACCCCGTTGTTAACCATATTTGTTAAGTATGGATTTATGTTTTAAAATCCGCTATCCATGCGAGCTAATAACACCTTGTAAATCAACAAAAGGGGTGCTATTTCAAAGGCGCAAAGGTAAAGAAAAAAATGTAATCGGTTTAGTTTTATTTCATCCCGTACCGGCTTATAGGAAATGATAAACCGGTAAACAATCATCCCGCCGAGCAGTACATAGGAAAGCGTAATGACTACCGGCAGCAGGGCAGGATTGGGGAAAGCCATCAGGACCAGTATAGGCAATAAAAAAATACCCGTCATTTTATTGATCAAAAACACTATGAACAGATAGGATTCCGATACGCTCCGGATCCCAAAAACCCATCCTGCAATAGTCAGTAATAGGTACTTTCCGGCATAGATGATTGCCACCACTGAAATGACATAAAACAGAGAGGTCCAGAAATTTTCAGCAAAAGGCAGTTTGTAATATTTAGCCAGGAAAACAAAATAGGTACCAATGTTTACGACAAAAAATATATTCAGCAACAATGCGGGAAGTGGAAATTGAAGCAGCTGCTCCCTTAACTGCTGCTGACGTAATGTAGCCCGGAAGAACAGGGTAAACAGTGTGCTGATGTATTTGTAAAAAATAAGTCTTGTGAGTGCCAGGAATACGATCAGAGAAAGCATGTAGTAGAAAATACTTTCATTGGTTACCGGATGGCGCATTTCTATGATCAGCGAAACCGCTTCCCCATCAAAGTTGAAGTTTGGGTTCGAGCGGAGGATCCCCGCAGCACGCTCAAAAGCAGGTACCGTATTTGCACCAACTGCCGGAGCAAGATGAAAATATTTTCCTGCAGTGCGCTCAAAGGCAGGTACCGTATCCTGTACGCCCGTCTGCCCAAAACAATTAGCCGAAATAAATAATAAAACCGCTGCTAAATAGTTCAACCTGTTGTGTTTTTGCTGTGCAAAATAGAATCGGTTTAAAAATAATTCACATAGCCCAGATGAATCTTCGATTGCCTGAAATTAAACTTCTGGTCGTTTCTTTTCCCGGCGGCGTAAGATATATTAAAAATGCCTGCTTTGGTTTCAAATGCCATACCCAATCCTGCCCCCAGAAAATTATTATTCAGGGTTCTTCCCTGCGCCCTGTTGGAGGTTACTCCATAATCTGAAAACACGGATAAAAATGAATTCTGACCGAGTAGGTACCGGTATTCCGCTGTCAGCACACCATAGGAAGAAGCAAACAGACTTTCTTCATCAAATCCCCTTAACAGTTTGTATCCGCCGATCTGAAACAATTCATTGCGGAAAATATCCGGACTCTGAAACCATCCTCCATTGATCCCTGCTTTAACGGTAGAAGACCTCGTTACAGGAAAGTAATGAACGGCTTTGAGTTTTATTCTAAACTGGTAACTTTTCAACTGAAACGTATCGTACAGTGAATTGAAATTAAAGGACTGATCATCTTCATCCGTCAGTTTTACAATGGCATTGTTCTTTTTAATCGTTTTTGTTCCCGCAGAAGCACTGAACGCAAACTCATTGCCCTTTCGGGGATTATACCGGTAATCGGTTGTGTACCATTCATAATTTAATCCCAGGTTCACCGAACTGACATCCGCTTCAGGCGGAAGACGATGGCTACTCTTAATCGAAAGCGTGTCGACCGTTAAAAGGCTGGAAGAAAGTTTTTGGACAAACACACTGCCCGTTTGTCTGGAGCTGACGGCATAAGCGCCGCCCGCCTGGATGTTTACATTTACAAAAGAGGAGTCTTTTTTAAACAGATCGAAATTGAAATTCAGGCCAAATGGCGATCCGAACAGATAGGGTTGTTGAAAAACAAGGTTCAGCCTCGGTGATTTTACCTGGATCTGCTGCCAGTTGAGACCAATGGTCTCTCCGCCACCGAGCGAATTTTTTAAATTAATATTCGCTTCTCCTGTAAGCAGCAGTTTATTGTTCAACAGCTGGTCATTTGAAGGCAATAGCCCAATCAGCACATTTATCTCACTGCTTTTTTTGGTATCCAGGTATACATTTAATATAGACCCGGTGCCCATCAGCGAAAGGTTCCAGGGCTGTTTTTCCTCCAGGTAAGGCA
>JAYUXA010000011.1:0-10179 GCA_043753245.1 Chitinophagaceae bacterium | reverse complement strand
TGAGATTATTAACAGCATTTTTACGGTTAATCAGATCACTCAACCTGCTTTTTATCATCTTAACGCAGGCGCTATTCCAGAATGTGATCGTTCTGCCTATGTTCGCATCAACCAGTTTTGCTTCTCCCGCGCTATCTTCAAAACTTTTCTATTTACTGGTCAGCTCCTCAGTGCTTATCGCTGCTGCAGGATATATCATCAATGATTATTTCGATTTAAATATTGACCGTATCAATAAACCGGGAAAAAATGTAGTGGAGAAAGTAATTAAAAGAAGATGGGCCATTATCTGGCATTGGATGTTGTCTTTTACAGGAGTGCTGATTGGTTTTTATGTAGGATGGAGAGCAGGGGTATTCTGGATAGGGTTTGCCAATATGGGTTGTGTTGTTGCATTATGGGTTTATTCTACCACCTTTAAAAAGAAGCTGCTCACTGGTAATATTATTATTTCACTGCTTACTGCATGGGTGGTCATGGTCATTGGATTTGTGACACACTTCAGGATGGCAACACATAGCGACCTGTATGGAACCTTATTTGGATCAAAGTTATTGAGGTTTACTTTTTTATATGCCGGGTTTGCATTTATAATTTGCCTGGTGCGTGAGGTAGTGAAAGACATGGAGGATATGGCAGGAGATGGAAAATATGGTGGTCGCACCATGCCGCTGGTCTGGGGGGTGCAGGTTTCAAAAGTATTTGCGGGCACATGGTTAGCCGTACTGACAGCTGCATTGCTCATTGTATTTGCGTACGTATTGCAGTTTGGCTGGTGGCTGGCAGCAGGGTACTGCTTGTTTTTCATTATTGTACCGCTGCTCCTGGTTCTCCGAAAATTATACCAGGCAAAGTCTGTTGTTGATTATAAAAAACTGAGTGACTGGATCAAATTTATTATGCTCACTGGAATATTATCCATGATTTTTTTAAACAACCCTAATTTCACCGGCTGATATGCTTTTTCCGTCTAAAATAATCCTTGCATCCAAATCTCCAAGAAGAAAGCTTTTGCTGGAATGGGCCGCGATTTCATTTGAGATCCGGGTATCAGACTCCGATGAATCCTATCCATCAGATTTGCCGTTGGGAGAGGTGCCGCTGTATATAGCCAGAAATAAAGCACTTTCTATATTTGCCGGTGAAGGAGAAATCGTTCTTGCTGCGGATACTGTTGTGGTATTAGACAATGAAATCATTGGAAAACCTGCAGACCGTACCGATGCTGTGCGTATACTTTCAAAACTTTCGGGCAAAGTTCATCAGGTTATTACGGGAGTAGTACTTATTAAAAATAAAAAAGAAATTGCATTTTCGGATTGTACAGAAGTGGAATTTAATGAACTTACCCAGGAGGAGATTGAATTTTATGTCGATAACTACCAACCTTACGACAAGGCCGGAGCCTACGCTATCCAGGAATGGATAGGCGTTACAGGCATTAAAAAAATCGCCGGAGACTTTTATAATGTCATGGGTTTACCTATCAGCAGGGTAGTGAAAACACTTCATCAACTGGTTTAAAATACGTTATCCGTTACATGGGTTTCTGGTAATTTTAGCGCTAACATCATTCAGTTATGACGGAGCGGTTACTCCAGTATATCTGGCAGTTTCAGTATTTTAATACTTCTGAACTGGAAACCACCAAAGGGGAAAAAATAAAAGTGCTTTATCCCGGACAATGGAACCATCATCAGGGTCCGGATTTTTCTCATGCAAGAATTCAAATAGAACAGAAGATCTGGGCCGGAAATATAGAGCTGCACCTCAACAGCGCTGATTGGAAACGGCATGGGCACCACCTCAATAAACAGTATGATACAATAATATTGCATGTTGTATGGAAAAATGATGACCTTCTTTTATCAGAAAGGATGCCAACACTTGTGCTGGACCATAGAATATCCGGACTGTTATTACACCAGTACCAAACCTGGATGAAGGAAACTTCTTTTATACCCTGTGCCACACAGGTGTATGCTGTAAATAATTTTACGTGGATCTCCTGGAAAGAGCGATTGCTGATTGAGCGGATGGAAAGAAAATACTATATCATTCAATCCATGCTCCAAAACAACAGGTACCATTGGGAAGAGACCTTATGGTGGATGCTTGCCCGCAGTTTTGGGTTATATGTAAATGCCGCATCCTTTGAAGCTATTGCCAGGTCTATCCCCTTTACGATCCTGGTCCGGCACCGGGTTCAGTTGTTTCAGCTGGAAGCGTTGCTAATGGGTCAGGCAGGATTATTAAATGCCGATAGACCCGATCCCTATTACCAGCACCTGAAAAATGAATACCTGTTCCTGCGATTAAAATACGCATTGCACCCCGTTCCTTATACTGTTCTGTTTTTGAGAATGCGGCCACCGGCGTTTCCCACCATCAGGCTTGCCCAACTGGCCATGATGCTGCACAAGAACGGCAGTATGCTTTCTTACCTTCTTCAGGCACAAGAGGTAAAAGAAATACACCTGTTGCTGGATATTGCTGCCGGCGACTACTGGAACGATCACTTTATTTTTGGTGAGCCAGGAATATATGCCCCAAAGCATCTGGGCTTGCAGATGGCGAATACCATAGTGATCAATGGTGTCGTTCCGCTGGTATTTGCATATGGGCAGTTTCATCAGTCAGAACAATACAAAAGCAGGGCGCTCCGATGGCTTGAAACGCTTTCTTCAGAAAAAAATTCAACTGTTCAGGGATTTTCAAAGCTTGGAATATCCAGTAGCAATGCTGCTGAATCGCAAGCCCTGGTAGAATTAAAAACACAGTATTGTGATCACCGTCATTGCCTGGATTGTGCAGTGGGTAATTTTATTTTAAAGCGAACCTGAACACTATGCCGGATCAGGAACAGCAATTGGATTAAAGTTGAAATTGATATCCAGTGCTATATCCGGATGAATGCTGTATTTGACCGGGCATGTTTCCGCAGCCTTCTGCAGAATAATTTGCTGACGTTCTGTGAGTGCCAGCGAAGCAGGGAAATGAAATGTTAAATTTATACCGCTGATCCTTCTGGGGTCAGGCTTCATTAGCTTCTCCACTTCTATTTTTACACCTTCCAGATTTACATTCATATCCACTGCGCGCATACCCATGATCGTTAGCATACAGCTTCCCAATGCGGTAGCCACAAGGTCTGATGGAGAAAACCGTTCTCCAAGACCCTGATTGTCGGCCGGGGCATCGGTCTCGATTGCTGATCCAGATCTTAAATGAACACATTCTGTTCGCAGGCCACCCTGATATACTACTGTTGAGGTCATTAGATATTTTTAGCCTAAATTTACGTTGATTACATCAAATCAACCCAGGTGAAGAAAATCGTTCTGTTCTTATTTGCCGCAAGCATTGTCAGTACCACCCTTATTGCGCAGACCAGGCAGGTTACTGGTTCGAGAGAAAAAAAACAGCAGAAAAAAAATGAACGCCGTGAGCGTATTAACGAATTGGCCCGGCTTGAGGAAGAAGGAGAGATCGTGTACAATAAACAAAACGTGTTTAGTGTAAAGCTGGCAACAGATGGGTATGGTCTGGGATATGAGTTTGGTAAATTTAAATCTAACAGAAAATCCATCCTTTTTAATTTTGAGCTTTCCGAAAAGAAGCATCCCAAGGAAAAAAGAGAAGGATATTTTGATAATTCCCAGCTTAAAGTAAATTACATCGCTTTTGGGAAAACCAATACGTTTTACCAGGCCCGTTTCGGTGCTGCCATGCAGCAGGTAATAGGTGGAAAAGGTAACAAAAACGGAGTATCGGTTTCCGCCATTTATGGAGGTGGTTTAACGATAGGTCTCGTAAAACCATATATTCTGGAGGCGCAGGACAACCTTACCGGCGATATTGTTCAATCCCGTTTTCCGCAGGTGCTGGACAGCAATTACATTCCTATCAGAGCAAAAGGTCTTTCAGGCGGCTGGAATGATCTAAAGGTGCGTCCGGGAATTTACGGCAAAGCCGCCATGAGATTTGATTATGCCAGACTTAATGAAACGGTTACGGCTATTGAGGTAGGACTAAGTGCAGAATATTACACCTCATCCATTTCTCAGATACTGTATAACAAGGATAAGAAATTATTCTTCAATGCCTATGTCGCTGTTTTGCTTGGCCGGAGAAAATAGACTTTTTTACCTCAACTTTGTAAAATGCAGGAATTACCCGTGATCAGCAATATATCTGAAACCCCATCCAAAATTAAAAAACCGGACTGGCTGCGTGTTAAACTTCCTATCGGAGAGCATTATAAAAACGTTCGTTCATTAGTCGATAACCATAAACTTCATACCATTTGTGAAAGTGGAAGCTGTCCGAATATGGGGGAGTGCTGGGGTGAGGGAACGGCTACCTTCATGATCCTCGGAAATATATGTACCCGAAGCTGCGGATTCTGTGCTGTTGCTACAGGACGCCCTGCTGCGGTAGAATGGGATGAACCCCAACGCGTGGCAGAAGCCATTTTTCTGATGAAAGTGAAACATGCGGTCATTACTTCTGTAGACCGAGATGAACTTAAAGACGGTGGAAGCATCATCTGGTACAACACCATCAAAGCGGTAAAATCACTTACACCCGGTACTACGCTGGAAACACTTATTCCGGATTTTAAAGGAGAAAAAGAAAATATTTACAGAATAATCCATGCAGCACCAGATGTAGTTTCTCACAATGTGGAAACGGTCGAACGCCTGACCAGGCAGGTACGGATACAAGCTAAATACCGCAGAAGCCTTGAAGTACTTAAAACCCTCAAGGAAGGTGGAATGCGCACGAAGAGCGGAATCATGCTCGGACTTGGTGAAAAAAGAGAGGAAGTGATCCAAACAATGGCAGACCTTAAGAACAGTGGGACGGATGTGATCACCATTGGCCAGTATCTTCAGCCATCAAAGAAACATCTTCCTGTAGACAGGTTTGTACATCCGGATGAATTTAAAGAATACAAAGAGATTGGTTATGAACTGGGATTAGATTATGTCGAAAGCGGTCCGCTTGTTCGTTCTTCTTACCACAGCGAGCGTCATGTTATCCCTGGTTACGGAAGAGCCCTTTGGCTAAAAGAAAAAGCGTTACTTTTGCACGCTTAAAACTAGCTCAGGCTCTCCATGAAGAATATCAGGAATTTTTGCATCATCGCGCATATAGATCATGGTAAGTCCACACTGGCCGACCGGCTTCTGCAATCCACAGGCACCATCAGCGACAGGGATATGATGGATCAGGTGCTGGATGACATGGACCTGGAAAGGGAAAAAGGAATTACGATCAAGAGCCATGCCATCCAGATCAATTACAAGCACAGGAACGGCCAGGAATATATTCTCAACCTCATTGATACCCCAGGGCATGTCGATTTTAGTTATGAAGTGAGCCGTGCACTGGCAGCATGCGAAGGTGCATTGCTGCTGGTAGATGCAACACAGGGTATACAGGCTCAAACGATCTCCAATTTATACCTCGCAATAGGAAACGATCTTGAAATCATACCCGTCATCAATAAAATCGATATGGATGGGGCGATGATCGAAGAAGTGACCGATCAGATCACGGAGCTGATCGGCTGTAAAGCGGAAGATATCCTGCTCGCCAGTGGAAGAACAGGACTGGGTATTGAAGAGGTACTGGAAGCCATCGTGCAGCGTATTCCGGCCCCGGTTGGAAATCCTGCAGAGCCTTTGCAGGCATTGATCTTCGATAGTGTTTTTAATAGCTTCAGAGGCATCATTGTCTATTACCGTATTCTTAACGGAACCATAAAAAAAGGCGACAAGGTTAAATTTGTTTCCACCGGCCAGGAATATTTTGCTGATGAGATCGGAATTCTGAAATTAAAAATGACTGAAAAAAAAGAGGTCAGTGCCGGTGATGTAGGATATATAATAACAGGTATAAAAAATGCAAAAGAAGTAAAAGTAGGAGATACGATTACCCTTGCCGCTAATCCCACAAAAGAAATCATTAAAGGATTTGAAGAAGTAAAGCCGATGGTGTTTGCAGGAATATATCCTGTGGAAACGGACGAATTTGAGGAGCTCCGGGATTGCATGGACAAACTGCAGCTGAATGATGCCTCTCTTACTTTTGAGCTCGAAACTTCTCAGGCACTCGGCTTTGGATTCCGTTGCGGATTTCTTGGAATGCTGCACATGGAAATTATTCAGGAGCGGCTGGAAAGAGAATTTAACCAGATGGTAATTACCACAGTTCCCAACGTTAGCTTTATTGCGCATACTACCAAAGGCGAAACAGAAATGGTGCACAATCCCACACAATTTCCTGATCCCGTTAAAACCGAAAGCATTGAAGAACCTTTCATCCGGGCACAGATCATTACCAAGCCGGATTATATAGGAAATATCATGACGCTGTGTCTGGGTAAAAGAGGTATACTGATCAATCAAAGTTATCTGACCACCACAAGGGTAGAACTGGTATTTGAAATGCCGCTTACTGAAATCGTGTTTGATTTTTATGATAAATTAAAATCGCAGACCCGCGGGTATGCTTCTTTTGATTACCATCCTATCGAATACCGTCCGGCAGATATTGTAAAGATGGACATCCTGCTAAACAATGAAAAAGTGGATGCATTGAGTGCGCTTATACATCGCGGACGATCAGTAGAATTTGGAAGAAAACTGTGTGAGAAATTAAAAGAATTATTACCCAAGCAGCAGTTTCAGATCGCTATTCAGGCAGCAATTGGTGCCAAGGTAGTAGCGCGGGAAAATATTTCTGCTATGCGCAAAGACGTAACAGCCAAATGTTATGGAGGAGATATCAGCCGTAAACGCAAACTTCTTGAAAAGCAAAAAGAAGGAAAGAAAAGAATGAAACAAATCGGCAATGTAGAAGTTCCACAGGAAGCCTTCCTTGCTGTATTGAAGCTGGATGACTGATAATTATTCAGGCTTCCTTTTTTTGTTCTCCATGATTTTAATCCCGGATTGCGGGGATCTATAATAATTACTCAGACTTCCTTTTTGTTTCTGCGAAGATCTTAATTCCGGATAGCGGGGGATCTGTAATAGTTATTCAGGCTTCCTTTTTTGTTTCTCCCTATTTTTTCGGGAACTCTCTTCCAGTTTTTCTTCATTAATATTTCCCTGCCCGTCACGCAGGTTTTCCACTTGTGAAGACGAATTAACTGGTGGGAAATTGTTTACCTCATCCAGGTGCACCCATTGGCCTTTTTCCCATTTAAACCCTTCATACGTACCATCAGGGATATACGTGTTTTTCTTTCCCGGCTCTTCCGATTCGGAAATAAGATGATCAAAAACCAGTATACCCAGATCACTGTCGTAGGTCAGTAATGCGCTGGCTTCTTTCTTATATTCCAGGCTGAAGCGTGCCTGTACAGGTTTTTTCAAGGTATCATTTTTGAAAGAAATAAAGGGACCACCAAAAGCAGGCTTGTTATTTTTAAAGGTGAGCACTTCCAGCCATTTTTTGTTGCTGCTGATACTGTAATCATCAAAACCCAGTAATGTATAATAATTTGTGCCCCTGTACTCTTTCTGTATGATCTTATAGTAGATCGAACCGATCCAATTGGCGTTTGTTCTTACCGAATCGGTTGCTTTGGCAGTGAACATAGAATAATCAAAAAGCGGAAACAACTTCAATGTGCCATCGGTTGTATTCATTTGAATGGCACCTTTCTGAAGAAATACATACTCGTCCTTTCTAAGTTGCCAGGTGAAGATCCGAAAACTGCTATCCGGAGCATAAAGACGCGAGACGGTTTTTAAAGAATCAAAAGGATGGAAAAAAGAATTTCTTACCTTGAGTGCCCTGACAAGGCCCTTTACCAGATTACTATCCGCCCGAAACCTTGCCTGCGCTGTGCCTGCATTGATCATGCTGTCGGAGTATATCTTTAACTCCTCTTCCTGGGAAAGAAGTTGTCTGCGGTCTGTTACACCAAGCGATTGGGATCTGCAGAATGTTGCTGCAGTAATCAATAGGATAAAAAGAAAATAGTGGTGCAGGTATTGCATAGTATTGATGGGTATATAAGTACTCAAATGGATTTTCTGAATATACTGATATACAAATTTAAAAAACTTATCCATCAATGGATGGTTATAATGACTTGTAAAACAATTATTTAAATTTATCAGGGCGAAGCGAAGGCTGCGAGCAGGATTTTAGTAATATTTTATAAAAAAGTTCAGTTATGGAAAAAAAATCGGAACAGGAATATCGGAACGCATCACAGGAACAGGAATATGAAGCTCCGGTACAAAATGTGAGCAATTTTGAAAGAGGACTTTCCATTGGTATAGGTGCTTTGCTGGTTTACAGCAGTGTAAAAAAAATCAGTAAAACTCCCGTCAGTGCAATTCTGCGGGCCGCCATCGGATCGGGATTGATTTTCAGAGGATCCTCCGGAAACTGTCCTTTATACCACCAATTGCAGGTGGATGGTACTAAAACAGCTGCTGTTAATATACGGACAACCCTTACTGTTAATAAACCCCGAAATGAAGTATACAGCACCTGGCGTAATTTTGGGATCCTTCCCCGGTTCATGAAGCATCTGTCCAATGTTCGCGAAACGAACGGAACCAGGTCTCATTGGGAGGCACATATACCTGAAGGAAATCCCATCCCGATCAGCTGGGATGCAGAAATCGTTAAAGACGAACCCGGCGTATTATTATCCTGGCATTCTTTGCCCGGCTCCACTATTGAAAATGTTGGAAAAATAGAATTCAGGGATGCTCTTGGACACCAGGGAACGGAGATCAGGGTAATGATCAGCTATCGCCCGCCCGCAGGAAATATAGGGGGAGGAATTGCCAGATTGCTGAATCCTTTATTTCGAAAAATCGTTCAGAAAGATATCCTGAATTTTAAGCAATACATCGAGTTTCAACATTCTGGTCCGGCAGATGGATTCAGGTAACCAATAGCTGTGCAAATTCGATCAACGACCGGCATTGCAGGTCCACCAGCGGGTGGGGGAGAACCACTGTGGTGCCGGTCGTAGTGAGCAAAACGGTATTAACGCCCGCATTTTTTCCAAATTCCATATCACTCATATTGTTTCCGATCATTACTGTTTTCCGTTTATCGATCATCGGAAATTGGTTAAATGCCTGCAAAGCCATTCCCGGATTTGGCTTGCGGTTGATGTCTTCATCGTCCAGAGTAACACAGTAATAGATCTGGTCTATACGACCACCAGCGGCCTTTACACCGCTCAGCATACGGGCATGAACACTATGCAGATCGTTTTCCGTCATCATGCCACGACCTACTCCGCGCTGATTGGTTACCACAATGATTTTGAAAAAAATACTATTAAACCGTTTCATAGCGGTCAGCACACCATCATAAAAAGCAAAACCTTCTACATTGAGCACATAGGTAGTTCTTTCCTGATTGATAACCCCGTCACGGTCCAGAAACAATGACCATTCTTTATTTATAGCTTTCGGATCGAACATATTATTTTATTAGATGGAGGTCTTTGAAATCTTCATTGGCTTTTTGATAATCGGCTGGAATTCCGATATCGATGAAATAATGGTCCTGGACCACGCCATAAAATAGTTCTTCTTTGCAAAACGGAAGCAGGTAATTATTTTCAAAAGAAAAGGTATCACCTAATTTTTTTTCTCTCAGGGAAGCCGTATTCAGCAGGTAAACCCCCCCGTTGATTAAACCCTCTTTATAAAACTGCTTTTCAAGAAAAGACCGGATGCGTCCGCTCTCTTCCATGGTAACCACACCATATCTGTCGGTCTGCTGCATTGGCTTTAACGTTAAAATGCAATCCGCTTTTTTTTCTTTATAAATCTGATAAAGAAGCTGGATCTCTGCTGCAAAAAAAGTATCCCCATTAACAACCAGTACCTCTCTGGAGTGGGCAAGCAACGAGGCTTTCAGAATGGCGCCTCCGGTACCCAGAGGTTCCTTTTCAATAGAGGTGACATAATTCAACTGCGTATCTGCCACAAAAAATTGGGCTAAATAAGTTTCGACAACAGCGTGTTTAAAACCTAAAGAAAAAATAAACCTGCTAATGCCCTGATTTCGGAGATAGCTTATCAGATAGTAAATAAAAGGATGACCTGCTACAGGTGCCATGCATTTGGGAAGGTCTGGCACAGCAGCTCTAAGCCGGGTGCCTAAACCTCCTGCTAATATAAT
>JAYUXA010000010.1:0-4861 GCA_043753245.1 Chitinophagaceae bacterium | reverse complement strand
CATATAAAAATTTTATCAAATCTAAAGGGTGCGGTGCAATAAACCAATTATGCCCTGAATCCTATATGTGTTATCTTAGCAGCTATCAATTTCACCTGCATGGCTTACCTGCAACAGATCGTTTTCATGGTGCTGCTAGTGACGGCCACCTGGTTTTTTTTCCGAAAAGTAAAAGAAATTACCGGCAATATCATGCTGGGTAAAGCAGAGAATTACAGCGATCGTCCTGCAGAACGCTGGAAAAACCTCTTTCTCCTGGCATTTGGGCAGAAGAAAATGTTTCGCAAGCCATTCGTTGCAGTGCTACACTTTATTATCTATGCGGGATTTGTAATTATTAATATCGAAGTGCTGGAAATTGTACTGGATGGAATTCTGGGCACTCACCGGTTATTTGTACCCCTGCTTGGCCGGTCTTATCCATTTATTATTAATTTTTTCGAATGTTTTGCTGCCGGTGTTATTATAGTTTGTGTCGTGTTTCTAATCCGAAGAAACAGCCTTAAAATAAAACGATTCCGGAGTCGTGACCTGAAAGGGTGGCCACGAAGCGATGCCAATTATATCCTGATAACCGAAATCGTGCTGATGACCTTGCTGCTGACAATGAATGCTACAGATACCCTGTTGCAGCAGCGGGGCTTTGGAAATTATCCGATTCATTCTACTGGAAATTTTCTGGTGTCGTCGGGTATACATCCTTTGTTAAATGGATTCAGCGATCAGTCTTTGTATGCCGCCGAGAGAACTGCCTGGTGGCTGCATATCGCCGGTATACTGGTTTTCCTGAATTATCTGCCCTACTCTAAGCATCTGCATATCCTGCTTGCATTTCCAAACGCTTATTTCACAAGGCTTACCTCAAAAGGGGCATTGAAAAATATGCTCTCCGTTCAAAACGAGGTATTGTACGCAATGCGGCCCGAACAAGCTCCTGCAGAAGCCTCCATACCTGAAAAATTTGGTGCAAAAGATATAGCCGATCTTAGCTGGAAAAATTTGCTGGATGCCTATAGTTGCACCGAATGTGGCCGTTGCAGTGCAGCTTGTCCTGCTACACTGACGGGAAAATTATTATCTCCGCGCAAAATTATGATGGACACGCGGGACAGAATGGAAGAGATCAGAAAAAATATCAACAAGTCAGGAGAGTTTAAGGGGGATGGTAAATCTCTATTATATAATTACATCACTCCGGAAGAGTTACGGGCATGTACCACCTGTAACGCCTGTGTGGAAGAATGCCCCGTAAGTATCAGCCCCCTCGAAATTATTGTCGAGTTGCGCAGAGCACTGATCATGGAAGATAGTAACGCGCCTCAGGAATGGAATGCAATGAATTCCAATATTGAGAATAATTTCGCTCCCTGGAAATTTAATCCTGATGAAAGAGATTCCTGGATCCGGTCAACGGTATAGTTTTAAATTAAATCACCGTACTAATCAGGTGTTTTCTCCAGGCCGCTCTTATTTTTTTTATGAAGTATTCTCCAGCATATTACTGCAGCAGTGATTAAAAATATACATCCTATCACCAGCTGTACTATCTTCTCATTAGCATTGAGGCGGTCTACTACAAACCTTCCTCCAAATATAAAAATAAGGTTTCCAATAAAAGTACCTGTACCAATACCTGCAATATAAAAATTATAATGGCTGCTTTGATGTTCCAAAACATTTTTGGAAAACAACACGGTACTCCAGCCAAACCAGAAAGGGATTTGAACGGGATTAACGGCACTCATAAGTACTCCCAGCCAGAACCGGTGAATCGTACCTGACAGCAGCACATTTTTGTGTACCTGTTCCTGGGAGGCGGCAATAAAACTAAATACTGCCAGAGCGGCCACAATTGCCACTGTTATCCACTCCAGCCATTTAAATAAGGTTTTATGTTTAAGCACCCAATCCATAGCCACCAGAGATACCCGGACGTATATAATTTCCACGATTAACGCGCCCAGCACAAAATACATCGCGGGTCGGATTCCATCAGCAACCGCTATCTGCATGGCTGAAATATTCAGGGTTCCCAATGGAAGCGTTCCAAGAAAACTGATCAGCAAGCCTGTAAAAAAAATTTTAATTAATTTCATTATCTACCTGCGTTTCAGTTCAAATCGTTAACGCCGGCCGAATGTAATTCATCTTTGGGAACCATGGAGGACAACAGTCTGTGCAATGCCGCAAATAATATATTTTTGCAGTAATCTAAATTTCACCACATGGTTGTACCGCTGATGTCTGAATTATTTTCCAGGGGCACTTCTCCCGATATTTTATTCTGGGTGGGCTGCGCCGGCAGTTTCGACCAGCGGGCTCAGAAAATTACCAGAGCCTTTGCTACCATTCTCCATAAACTGGAAATCTCGTATGCTGTTCTGGGCAAAGAAGAAATGTGCACTGGTGATCCGGCGCGCAGGGCCGGCAATGAATTTATGTTTCAGATGATGGCCTATCAGAACATCCGGCTACTAAATAATTATCAGGTAAAAAAGATCGTCACTGCCTGTCCGCATTGCTTTAATGTATTCAGGAATGAATATCCGTTGCTCGGCGGTACCTATGAAGTGATTCACCACACTGTATTACTGCAGCAATTAATTGATGAAGGTAAACTGGTGCTCAGAGAAGGAGGTCCGTTTAAAGGAAAACGTATTACCTATCACGATAGTTGTTACCTGGGCAGAGCGAATAACATTTACGAGGCACCCAGAAAAGTGCTGGAAGCATTGGATGTTGAACTGGTAGAAATGAAACGTTGCAAAAGTAATGGATTATGCTGCGGAGCTGGTGGAGCACAAATGTTTAAGGAAGAGGAAAAAGGAGATACCCGCATCAATATGGAGCGGGCCAAAGAAGCGGCAGCCACAGGATCGAAGATTGTTGCAGCAGCCTGTCCGTTCTGCAATACCATGTTGACAGATGGTTTAAAAGCAGGCGAAAAAGAGGATGATGTACAGGTTATGGATATTGCCGAACTTGTGGCAGCGTCAATGTAATGTGCTAATTTTACAGCATGAACTTGAATTACCAGGAACTTTTGCCGGCTGATTTCGACGATCAATCCCGTGTATGGGTTTACCAGAGCAGCCGTTTATTAAGTATGCAGGAGGCATTGCAAACAGAAGATCTCCTGCAGCATTTTGTGCAGCACTGGAACGCTCATGGCAGTCCTATCAAAGGATATGCAAATCTATTTTTCGGACAGTTCATAGTATTTATTGCGGATGAGACCAGGCATGGGGTTAGCGGGTGCAGCACCGATAGTTCTGTACGTCTGGTAAAAGATCTGGAGCAATTATTTAAAATAAATCTGTTCGACAGGCTATCGCTTGCTTTTATCATTAAAGATAAAGTTCAGCTGGTGCCCATGCCCCAGTTACTATATGCACTGGAAAACAACTTTGTAGAACCTTCTTCTATTTATTTTAATAATACTGTTCTGAACCTTAAACAGCTGAAAGAAAACTGGCTGATCCCTGCAGACCATAGCTGGCTGAACAGAGATTCCAGGTATTCTGTTATCCTTAATAAAAAAACGTTGGTTTAGATAGCGATCGCCGATTCCCGCAATTCGGAACGTCTGGAGATTTTACCCAATGGTTTACTGAGCAGCTCCAATTCTTTTTTCTTATATCTTGCAGCCACCCATACATGATCAAGGGATACTTCTTCAAGTACTTCATAACCTTCTTTTTTAACACAATCCCAGCTACAGGATTTGCTTAAATCGGTAGCAATTTTTGAACTCACCTTGGGGTGTGCAATCCATAAAAGACCGTCAGCCTGAAGAGTAGGCAATACGTCCAGCATAATGCCTCTGAGTTGATTCACATTGACTGCGAAAACTAAAGCAAAATCAATTCTTCTTGACTTTAAAAGGGGAGTAACATTTTTAGAAAAAGCAACTTTAGAGAATTGCTTTTCAATGGAAGAGGGTAAACCCTGAATGAGGACGTTTTTCTGATCTGTATACTGAAGTTTTTCTGTCAAAGTTTGCAGCATGCACAGAATTTTTTAGTTATAGAGAAAATTCTCAATAGGACCGCAAAACTACGTTTTTAACTCCTTAACATCTAATTTATTATCATTTCTGCATGGGTTTATAATACTTCAATGCTTCCGGCATCAGCGCTCTTAATTTTTTTATCCTGGTATCTTCAGCAGGGTGGGTACTTAAAAACTCAGGGGGTGAATTGCCTTCACTCATTTTTTTCATACGTTCCCACAGAGGGATCCCTTCCTGGGGATTGTATCCTGCCATAGCAGTGAATATTAATCCATAATGATCTGCTTCGAGCTCTTGTTTTCTGGAATTGGGAAGTAATACACCAACCTGCGCACCTGTGCCATATACACTGTTGAAGATATTACTAACCTGAGCATTGCCCGAAGTCAATACACCTCCTACTACTCCAATACCCTGACTAACCAGCTGCTGGCTCATTCGTTCGCTTCCATGATGGGCAACGGCATGCGTAATTTCATGCCCCAGTACTACTGCAAGGGCAGCTTCATTCTGGGTCACCGGCAACAGGCCCGTATACACCACTATCTTTCCACCGGGCATACACCATGCATTTACATCCTTTGAGTCGACAAGGTTGTATTCCCATTTATATCCTTCCAATTCTTTTGATAATCCTTTTGTGGCATAGTAACTGTTGATGGCATTTACAAGCCGCTGTCCTACCCTCTTAACCATTTCCGCATCTTTGCTGGCGGAAGCACTCACCACTTTGTTCTGCGTCAGGAACTGCTGGTATTCGGTCACGGCCATTGTACGAAGTTCAGATTCAGGAAGAAGTGATAATTGATTACGTCCTGTAATGGAATTTCTACTGCATCCCCAAAACAG
>JAYUXA010000009.1:0-4861 GCA_043753245.1 Chitinophagaceae bacterium | reverse complement strand
GAATGCTGCTCTTTTTTCCAAACTTATCGTACTTCCCGAAAATAGCAGTGGTGAGACTTAAACTGAATGCTACATCCCGGGACTGGAAGAATCCTTTGTCAAAGCTCGAATCCACTTTGTTGTTCACCTTGTTCCATTGACGGTTTATTTTTCTTGAGAACCATTTTTCGCCGTATGTGATCCCCGGAGCAATTTGTATCGGACCGAGAGATGGTAAGGACAACTGTATGGGGATATTATGCTGGGCTCCCCATTGCAAGGTATCCAGCAATCTTCTGAAGGTAAATAAGGAATCGTAAAAGTTAATCTGGTTGGAAAGATTAGAATTAAGTCCGATGCCTAATTTTTCATACCACTTAGGTGTTCCGGCATATTCTTTTCTTTGAAAAGGATAAACGGTGTTGGCCGTAAAACCTACGGTCGGCAGGTTCAGACTCACTACACCGGTGTTGTTGTTTTGACTGTGGTTGGCGCTTACTGTCAGGTTGTATCCATCAAATGTTTTTGAATAAGCGATAGACGAGTTCAGCTGGTTGTTGAAATTCCTCATTGGATTGTTAAGCACAAACCTGTTAAACTTGGTAGAACCGGCATTTACATTGGCTGAAAAATTTGTTCCTGGCCTTGCTTTACTGTCTACCGAATGCCTCCAGCTGATATTAAATGTTTTTGAGTCGGTGTAATCTTCTTTCGGATCCGTGCCGAGAATTCGGGTGCGCTGGACGGTAAGCCGGAGCCCGCCATTATATTTATACCTCACCCGGTACGAGGGTTCCAGGTAAAGTGCCCAGCCTCCGTAAGAATAAACATCTGCTCTGGCAGTAACATCAAAATTGTCTCCTATAACCTTATAATATCCCAGGCCCTGCAATCCCAGACCATACTGCTCGCCCGTTGCAAGCGTGGGTGGCAGCATACCCGAATGTCTTCCCTGTGAAATAGGAAAGATCCCGAACGGAATATATATCGGGATGGGAACACCTTCAAATTCAGGGTGTATCGGACCTGATACGGCCAGCCGTTTATTGACCAGTTTCATTTTTTTGGTAACGAATGCAAAGTGAGGCGTATCCAGGTTGCAGGTGGTAAACTGACTTTTATAGGCATAAAAATCGCTCTGGTTTACTTTTTTTATCCTGTCTCCCTGAATATAAATTTCACCCTGCTGCGTGATGGAATGCCTCGAAAGTCCTTTCTGTGTTTTTGTATTGTATTTGATCAGGTCTGATTCCGTAGTTGTTCCTTCCTGCACCATTTTTGGTTTTCCGACCGATCTGCCTGCGGTATCTACCCGGGAAGTAGCAGTGACCATATCTGAACCCTGGTCTATTTCAATGCTGTCGGCAGATATCTCCATCTCCCCTTTTTTAATATTGCCCTGCGTAAAAAAGATAATTTTTTTTTCCGGTATAATAAATACAACAGAGTCCGAAGCACTATAGCTGATCGGTGCATCAAGAGAGTCTTCGGAAAGATTTAAATTTATTGTATCTTTTTTGAGGATGGTAGTATCATTGGGAAGGCTGGAAGTATCTGTTTTGAGTTGCAATGAATCCTGTGAGCGGACTGTTAAATGAAAAAACAGTATACATATTATCAACGCATAACTATATTTTAAACTATTTTTGCGTCCTATACTCATAAGTAGCTAGGAAGCGAAAGTAACCAATATTGCATTAAGAATATGTGAAGATTGCCCTGGTAAATTAACGATTTCAAACTATGATCATAAAATTGTATGCCGTTGTTTTATCCTATTGCTTCTTTTCCCTGGCAATGCTATCGGTACCTGAATTTGCTGTGGCCCAGAAAGCTTCCCTGAAAACGATCATCATTGATGCAGGACATGGAGGCAAGGATAATGGAGCCAGGGGCACTTACTCACTGGAAAAAGATATCTGCCTCGGAGTGGCATTGAAACTCGGAGAGAATCTTGAAAAAGCATTCCCTGAGATAAAGATCCTGTATACCCGTAAGACCGATGTATACCCGGAACTTAAGGCCCGGGCAGATTTTGCAAACGCTAACAAAGGAGATCTGTTTATCTCTATACATGTCAACGCTGCACCCCCTATAAGACATAATAGGTTTGCCGGGTACAAGAATCAAGTATACTATACCGGCAAAGGGAGAAAAAGAAAAAAGCATACGCGCAAAATTCCAAGGTATACTGTCTATACAACCGATAATCCATCTAATGGCACAGAAACCTATATCTGGGCAGCGGACAGAACGGATGAAAAAGAAATGTTTATCGGGGAAAATGTGAACACCGCAGAACATGTCTACGACTCTACCGAATTTATTCCGGATATCAATGATCCTGAATTTAAGGCGAAGGCTTTATTGTGGACCAAACGATACTTTGATAAAAGTTATATGCTGGCCTCGTTCGTAGAAGAAGCTTTTATTGGAGAAGGCCGGTTCAGCAGAGGGGTAAAACAACGAAATGAAAAAGGCATATGGGTACTTCAGGCTACTTCTATGCCCAGTATCTTAGTGGAAACAGGATTCATTACCTATAAAACCGACCAGGATTATTTAAATAGTGAAAAAGGACAACAGCAGGTTGCAGATAATGTACTGGCTGCAGTCAGAAAATACCGGCAGGCTACAGAGGGAAGATAGGGTTTGGCAGTATGGTTTTTTATATACAATTTTAACAGGTATTCATTTAAGGTAAGATCAAAATAACGGCTCATGAAGATATCCAATGAAACGAAAGTTGGGGCAATAACGGCGGTAGCAATAGTAGTACTCATACTGGGTTTCAATTTCCTGAAGGGTCGTAATCTCGCTGAAAGAAACGACATGATTTACAGTGTTTTTCCGGATGTTAAAGGGTTGCAGGTGTCCAACGCCGTTTTTATAAAAGGATTGCAGGTAGGAAAAATTGCTGATCTGCATGAAAAGGACGACAACCTCACCAGTATCGTGGTGGGAATTACGCTGACAAAAAATATTAATGTTCCCCTCAATTCCCTTTCTATTATTAATAGTGACCTGCTCGGTACCACTTCTCTGGAAATCATAATGGGCGATGCCAATACCCATGTAAAAAACGGGGATACACTGGAATCTACCGCTAAACTGGGAATTATGACGCAGATCACCAATAGCCTAAACCCCGCACTGACCAATATTAATAAAACCCTGTCTTCCGTGGACGGGCTCATCAACCAGCTTAGTGCTACCCTGGATACTAAATCGCAAAATAATTTCCAATCGATTCTTGCATCTCTTTCCAACACTACAAAATCGCTTGATAAACTTATTGCCACACAAAGCCTGGTGTTGGGAAAATCATTAAATAATGTAGAAGTCATTACCGGAACGCTTGCGAAAAATACAGGAAAGATTGACTCTACCTTAGATCATCTTGAAAAAGCTTCCGCCGGACTGGCAAATGCCAATATAGAAGAAACACTTCGTTCAGTTTCCCGTACCATAAATAATCTGGAACAAACTATCGGTGTTTTGAACAGTAAAAAAGGAACAGCCGGACTGCTGTTAAATGATCGCCAATTGTATGATGAGCTTCGAATGACGAGCCGCAGTTTAACTACATTGCTGGATGACCTTCGCCTTAATCCAAAGAGGTATGTCAGCATTTCAGTATTCGGAAAAAAACAAAAATCAGGGCCTATCCTGCAACCTGTCATCTATGATTCGATTCCGAAAAATTAGGATGAAACAACTCATAGCTTCAGGGATTTTATTGTTAATAATTACCACTTCATCTGCACAGTCTCCTGTAACCGACCCTCCCCCGGCAGCCCCTGGTACGGACACGTTAAAAACCGTTCAGATCCTTAGCACAGACCGTTATGGGTATGTGAAAAAAGATTCTCTCACCGAATTTCTTATGCTGGTAGGTAATGTCAAACTCAAACAGGAGAATACTTTATTTTATGGAGACAGTTCCGTTTTCAATAAGAACGGAAAAATTATAGAAGCGTTTGGTAATGTGCACATCAACGATAACGACAGTATCGACACCTATTCGGATTACCTCCTCTATCACACCGACACCAAAATAGCTACCCTGAAAAAAAAGGTACGTATGACGGATGGCAAAAGTAATTTGTTTACGGAAGAGCTGGAGTATGACGTTAATCAGAAAACGGGTGTTTACCGAAACGGCGGCAAGGTAATTAATGGTACTTCCGTACTTACCAGCACGGAAGGCACCTACTATGCAGACCTTAAAGATGTTTACTTTAAACATAATGTAGTACTCAAAGATCCCAAATACAATCTTACCACTGACTCCCTGCTGTATAACACAAATACACAGATAGCAACCTTCATCACTAAAACATACATTGAGGACAGTGCTAAAAGAAATATCGTTACATCAGAAGGTTATTATGACCTTAAGAATAAAAATGCATATTTCGGGAAAAGGCCGGTGATCAAAGACGGTGCTTCTACCATCATTGCCAATGAAGTGACCTCTGATGACCAGAAAGGGATCAGTTTTTTTACAGGAAATGTAATTTATAAAGACACGGCCCAGGGTATGACCCTCTTATCGAATGCAGTAGTGACCGATAAAAATAAGGGAACCTTACTGGCAACCCAGAAACCGCTGATGATCTTAAAGCAGGAGAATGACAGCACTTTTATAACAGCAGATACCCTTTACTCCGGAAAATTAAATGAAATTCCTGTATTTGCAGACAGTACTGTAAGCGGAGACTCTGTTTTTCGCCATATTGTTGCTCCCAATGAAAGCGACAGCTCATTAAGATATTTCAGAGCCTATCACCATGTGCGGATCTTTTCAGACTCTATGCAAGCCGTTTGCGACAGTCTCTTTTATTCCGGAAAAGATTCAATATTCCGGTTGTTTAATGAC
>JAYUXA010000008.1:0-10224 GCA_043753245.1 Chitinophagaceae bacterium | reverse complement strand
TGTAAAATCACACTGGATAGGCAAAACCGTTATTCATTCCAATCATCGTTTCAGTTATGAAGAAGTACAGGAAATTATCGAAACAAAGGAAGGTTTGTATAAAGCAGAAATTCTTTTATTGAATACCCTGTCACAGAAATTCAGAGCCGAGCGCTTTAAAAAAGGAGCTATTAATTTTTCCTCTCAGGAAGTGCGCTTCAAACTCGACGAAAAGGGAAAGCCTATTGGAGTGATGATCAAAGAAAGCAAAGAAGCTCATCAGCTGATAGAAGAACTGATGCTGCTCGCTAACAGGACCGTTGCGGCATTTGCTTCAAAAATAAAAGTCGATAAAAAAGAAATTCCTTTTCCATACCGGGTGCACGACACTCCTGATGAAGTGAAGCTTCTTCCTTTTGTTGCCTTTGCGAAAAAGTATGGTCATGAATTCGATATCTCCACACCCAGGGGCATTGCCGCTTCTTTCAATATCATGCTTGCAGCAGCACACGGCACACCGCAGCAACATGTGCTGGAGCAACTTGGAATACGTACCATGGCCAAGGCCATCTACACAACGGAAAACATCGGTCACTATGGGTTGGGCTTTGAACAATACTGTCATTTTACCTCTCCGATAAGACGTTATCCGGATGTGCAGGTGCACCGGATAATTCAACAGTGCCTTGATAATACCGTGGTGCCGGATAAAAAGCTGGAACAAAAATGCAAACACTGCAGTGACAGGGAGAGAGGGGCCATGGACGCTGAACGTGCTGCCAATAAATACAAACAGGTAGAGTACATGCGCAACTTCCTTGGGGATGAATTTGAGGGCGTCATTACAGGCGTAGCCGGATTTGGATTTTGGGTAGAAACCACAGAACATAAGTGTGAAGGCCTGGTTAGCCTGAACAGCCTGCTTGAATTTGATGATTTCGGCTTGCTGGAAGGTGATTACAGTTTGGTGGGAAAAAGAAGTGGAAGAAAATTCAGAATGGGAGATAAGGTCCGCATAAAAGTAGTAGCCGCAAATCTCTCAAAAAGGCAGCTGGACTATGAATGGGTAATTACTGCAGCACTGACGGAAGAAGAGAACTTTCAAATGCCTCCTGCAATCAACGTCAGGTCGTTGGTGAAAGGGCAGAAAAAAGCTTCAAGGAAATCAGATAAGAAAAAGAAATAAATTTTTTACATGCATTCATTTGAAGAATTATCTGCATTGTTTGGAACGCGGTTTTCAGAGCGGCATTTTCCTGAACAGCCGGAATCGTTGTATGCGCCCGGTCAGTATTTTCTCGACATCGGCGGCAAACGGATCCGGCCGGTAATGTGTCTCATGGCAAATGAATTGTTTGGTGAAATAAATCCTGACACATATCATGTTGCCACAGCCATTGAGTTGTTTCATAATTTCACATTAATACATGATGACATTATGGATAATGCTCCGCTGAGGCGGGGATTTGAAACAGTGCATACAAAATACAATGTGTCTACCGCATTGCTTACCGGTGATGTGATGATGGTCCGTGCGTTTGATTATTTGAATAAAATAAATATTTCCTATTTACATCGGGTGCTGCATCATTTTAACACTGCAGCACGGGAAGTATGTGAAGGTCAGCAAACAGATATGGATTTTGAAAATAAGGAGCAGGTACAGCTGGATGATTATATTCGAATGATCGGATTAAAAACTTCCGTGCTGCTTGCGGCAAGCTTAAAATTAGGCGCTATTCTGGGAGGTGCGGGAATAGGTAGCCAGGAACATCTTTATCAATTTGGAAAAAACCTGGGTATAGCTTTCCAGGTTCAGGACGATTACCTGGATGCTTTTGGAAACCCATCAAAATTCGGCAAACAGACAGGTGGAGATATCCTCGCCAATAAAAAAACATTTTTGGTGATCCGCATGCTGGAAAGCGGGAGTCCCGATCAGGTAGCCCGTTTTAAAACAGTAATGAGTGGGCAGGGACCGGACAAAGTGCAGAAGGTTATTGCGTTATTTAAAGAAAGCGGGGTAGATGTCTGGGCAAATGGATTAAAAGAAAAATACAGTGCTCTGGCGAACCACCACCTGGAAGAGATACCTATTCAATCTTCCAGAAAAGATCCATTGAAGCATTTAGTGCGGTTTCTCATTC
The DNA here is from genome assembly GCA_043753245.1 of Chitinophagaceae bacterium. Classification (GTDB taxonomy): domain Bacteria; phylum Bacteroidota; class Bacteroidia; order Chitinophagales; family Chitinophagaceae; genus Flavitalea. The sequence continues at coordinate 8,098 of JAYUXA010000008.1, read as the reverse complement.
AAAGAGATCATTAACCCTCACCAACCCATAACAAAATGGCTTTGTCTCTTTTCCGAAAAAAATCGATCGATAAAATTTTAAAAGATGCGGAGCTGGGATTGGGAGACGGGCATGGTGGGGCAAACGCATTAAAGAAAGTATTAGGGGTAAAGGATCTTACGGGCATGGGCATTGCCGCAATCATTGGAGCCGGGATATTCAGCAGCATCGGAAAAGCATCTTATGATGGTGGGCCCGCAATTATCTTCCTGTATCTGTTCACTGCCATAGCCTGTGGTTTTGCAGCACTATGTTATGCAGAATTTGCGTCTACGGTACCGGTATCCGGTAGCGCATATACCTATTCTTACGTGGCTTTCGGAGAAATATTTGCGTGGATAATCGGATGGGACCTGCTAATGGAGTATGCGATCGGAAATATTGCTGTAGCTATTTCCTGGAGCGATTATTTTACAAGGCTGACGAGCAGCATGGGAATGAAAATTCCTGACTGGCTGACAATGGATTATTCCTCTGCCCATTCCGGGTTCACGGAAGCCGCAGCGGCTATGGCAAAGGGAGCTCTCCTGAAAGATATGGACATCGCACTGGTATCAAAATACCTGGCCTGGAATACATCGCCGGTGCTTGGCGGATTTCATTTAATACTAGACCTGCCTGCTATGCTGATCACGGCACTGATCACCTATATTGTTTTCAGAGGCATCAGGGAATCCCGCAATACCAGTAATTTTTTAGTGGGACTGAAACTGATCATCATTTTTGTAGTGATCGTAGTGGGTGGATTTTATGTGAATCCCGACAACTGGTCTCCCTTTATGCCCAATGGAATTTCAGGAATACTCAAAGGAGTATCCGCAGTGTTCTTTGCTTATATCGGCTTCGATGCTATTTCCACTACTGCGGAAGAATGTAAAAACCCTCAGCGCGATCTGCCCAAAGGCATGATCTATTCGCTTATCATCTGTACTGTTTTGTATGTAACCATTGCATTGATCCTCACCGGCATGGTCCATTATAATACCTTAAATGTGGGAGATCCGCTGGCCATGGTCTTTGATGCCGTAGGAATGAAATGGCTGGCGGGTATTGTAGCTGTCAGTGCCTTGTTTGCCACGGCCAGTGTGCTGCTGGTTTTTCAACTTGGCCAGCCGAGGATATGGATGAGCATGAGCCGCGATGGACTGCTTCCTAAAATATTTTCACGCATTCACCCGCGGTACGGCACTCCGTCTTTCTCCACCATACTTACAGGATTGCTGGTGGCGATTCCTGCCATGTTCCTGAATCTGGATGTCGTGATTGCTCTTACCAGTATCGGAACCTTATTTGCGTTTGTGCTGGTCTGTGGGGGCATACTGGTACTTCAGGGCCGCAAAGACCAGACAGAAAGCAGATTTAAAGTACCCTTCATCAATGGAAGATACATTGTGCCGGGTGTGGTGCTGGTTTCCATGACGTACATTGGTATTGCCTTCCCTTCTTATTATAGTGATTTGTTCAGAGTGGAAACGCTTCCTATGGTTTTATTTTTCCTGGTTTGCATTACCGTTTCCCTATTTTCTTATCTCAAAAGTTTTTCACTCATCCCGGTGCTTGGAATGCTGAGCTGTTTTTATTTAATGGCTCAGGAAAGCCACACCAACTGGTACCGGTTTCTGATCTGGCTGGGAGTAGGGCTGATCGTATATTTCCTGTATGGCCGTAACCACAGTAAACTAGGTAAAGAAGCACAAGATACCGGCAATTAATGTTGTAATATCGAAGATGAGTTAAAAGTGACTGTAGTAAAGAAGCACAGGAAATCGGCAATTAAAGGGTTATGCTTCAACGGAACCTTAATACCGGAAGTTCTATCTTTGATTCATGAAGTTTCAGATTGGAGATAAGGTACTGGTCCCGCATTCGGAAGACGAAGGAGAAGTAGTAGAGATCATTAACGATAAGATGGTGATGGTGGATGTAAGAGGTGTTAAGTTTCCCGCCTACACGGATCAGCTGGATTTTCCTTATTTTAAACGCTTTACCCAGAATAAAATACAGCAGCCTGCACCCAGGCCTAAGAAATACATTGATGAAGTTATTAAGGAAAAGAAAACGATTACTGATAAAACAGAGACCGGAATATGGATTGCATTTATTCCTGTCGTCGACACAGATGAATTTGGTGATGAAATCGTGGAGACATTAAAGATTCATTTAGTTAATCAAACCAACACCGGCTACCGCTTCGAATACTCACTGGATTATTTTGGTGCTCCTGATTTTGAACTCATCAACCAGATCAATCCTTTTCAGGATTTTTATATTCATGATATGCCTTTCGAGAATATGAATGACAGCCCGGCTTTTAATTTTGTATTTTCTTTACTTCATCCCGATAAAACCAAGGCCGAATCATTTGAAACTTCACTTAAGCTAAAACCAAAACAAGTCTTTTCCCGCATACAGGAGATTCGTAAAAAAGGGGAAGCTACTTTTTCCTATAAAATTTTAGAAAGGTATCCCGAACGGCCTGTTCAGGAGAAACTGGAAATTACCGCTCTGGCAAACGCAGGGTACAAAATATATTCCGCTTCTTCAGCAAGACAGCATCTCGAGCCGGCTAAATACGAGCTTGATCTCCACATCGAAAAACTGCAACCTGATCATAGCCATTTTTCCAGCTTCGAAATCCTGGGCATCCAATTGCAGCAGGTAGAGAAATACCTCGACCTCTCCGTTGCGCACCACCAATCCTCCATGATCCTGATCCATGGATTGGGAACCGGTAAATTAAAGGACGAGATTCACGAGATTCTGAAATTAAGGGGAGATGTCAAATCCTTCTTCAACAGGTATCATCCCAGGTATGGCTATGGGGCTACTGAAGTGTTCTTTCAGTTCTAAAAATTCAAATCGGACATTTTTTGCTGACGTTCGTAGTGAATAGGATAGTTGATAAATACTCCTGCTTTACCCATCTTGACAATGCCATCTACTTTTATATTTACCGTGCTGTCCGATAAACTCTGCATTACTTTCGAGAGCACAGTAAGGGTGGGGATCTTCATGGTTAAGGGAATAGAAAAGGTATCCTTGCGGGGTATCCAAACAGTAGAATCCATATGAGTTTCTCCCAGATATGTCGAATTGGCATAGACCTTCGCATTCGCATCTTTAAGCTGCACGCGCTGTTTATTAGGATTGTAAAATCGTACATCCACACCCACTTCCGATTCCGTCAACCCCAGCTGGATCATTCTGATATTCTGGACATCGATAAATTCAAGGTCTTTTGGTCGGGTACATCCACCAACAACTATACTCACGAATATAAAGCCCATTATAACTCTCATCATTTTTTTGATGCAAACGTACGGGGATTAATTTTTTTGTCCAACTAAGAGGATTTAATTTTAGATTATTGTTGGCTAAAATAGTTAGGGCTATCGAAAACAAAGTAAATTAAAGTGTGTGTAAACAGAACTTAAAAAAATAGTAAGTTTAATATCACCTAATTAGATGAAATATAACAGTTTAATTTAGGCTAAATAGTGTAAATATTGAAGCATATAGTATATTTATTATTCCAAATTGAGCTTTATTTCATCTTCTAAAATTAGAACACTCTTAATTTGATAAATAGAAATTTAATAATTGAAAATCAATATTTTGCACCAGTTATCTTTTATTATGAATTAAATTCATCGACCAATTGCATTTTTGATATATATGACAGCTATCAAAAAATGAGTTTCCGGAACAGATGTACCATTTCCGGAGCAAATGGAGTTATCCATTTAAGTGTTCCATTGGTTGGTGGCCGCAATCAAAAACGGCAGATGCTTGAGGTGAGGATTGATAATAAAAAAAACTGGCAGGCAAATCACTGGAAATCCATTACCTCCTGTTACAATAAATCACCGTGGTTCGATCATTACCGAAATGAATTGCAGCGTATTTACGAACACAAATATGATTCACTGATGGAATGGGATCTGGTTTGTAATCAATGGATCTGTGACAAAATGTCCATCAAGACCCCCCTGGAGCTAAGCACATCGTATATTAAAAAATACGATGAGGCGAACTTTTCAGACTGGAGATCCAGGCTTCGTCCATCCACAATCCATTCCACCTACCCTCAGGTTACCAGGTATCCTCAGGTTTTTGAAGAACGGGTAGGGTTTATACCCAACTTATCTATTTTGGACAAACTTTTTTGCGATGGGAACAAGCTCTGATTTCAAACAGACGATCAGATTGAAGTATAATTAAAATGCAATAGAAGTTGTAATCGATAATTACAATAAGTTTTCGATAGCTGTACCTGGTCATTAAGATGCTAATAAGTGCACCATAAGCAGGAAAAACGTAAAAAGCCGACCTGACTGCCTGGGAAAAGATCGTGTTAAAGATGGACAATTTTCCCGGCCTTTGTCAAAGTATCCAAAGGTGTGCTATAATAGAAGGTTGCCTTTGGCAGATAAGGCTGAGTTGGATCGGATACGGGATATTCAGGTAGAGAAGGCAGTTCGAGGGAATAGTCTACAGCCTTCGCAACAGAGGAAGCAAAGCGGATCATCACCGTATATTGTGATGCGGGAGGAGTAGGGGGAACGGGTACTGGTTGATCTTCATAATAGCGCAACTTATTATTAACGGAAACCATTGACACAGTTGATTTTCTAACGCTTTGAGCAGTCGGTTTGAGTGATTTATGCTCCGCTGCGGTTGGAGGATTTAATACTACACTACGATTATTTACAGCATAACTAAAAAAATCCGTGAGGCCAGGATCGTAGCGATCCACCACTTCACTACGGTTATTGTGAGACCCTACTGATACCGTAACAGATTCAAAGGCAGGTTTTCGGAAGCAGATGGTGATAGCCAGAAAAACGATAAAAAGTACCCATGCCCGGGCAAAATCAAAAAGCCACCCGTTTTTTCCGGTAGGCTCCACCTGCATGATTCGTTGTATACGGTTCAGGAGAAGTTTTTTTTGTCCGGTTACCGGGATTGCAAAAGGGCCATTCGCTGTATTCCATCTCCCTAAAGAATGGAGTGCGTGGGCGTATTGCCAGCGGTCACACCCTAACGTTACCACAGCTTCATCGCAGCAATTTTCCCGTTCATTACGGATGGAAGCATTAAAAAGCCGGAAGAATGGATTAAAGAAAAAGATCAGTTCGCAATAGGTTAGCAGCAGATTAACCAGATAGTCGTTTCGTTTGATATGAAACAATTCATGAGCAATAACGGCCCTGATCTGATCCGGATTCAGACCCGTAACAACTGCCAGAGGAAAATAAATTACAGGGTTTATAAACCCTGTAATAAAAGGAGAACCGGTAAATTTTGTAAGGTGGAAGCTTACTTTTTTGTTTATGCATAACTCTTTCGAGAGGCCCTCCATAACCTGGATAAGACCCCTGCTTTCTGGCAGCAGGCAGGGAATGATCAACCGTTTTTCTGCACTGTATTCAGCAAAAATCCTTACCAGTAAAAAAAGGAGTATACCCAGGTAAATCAATGAAATCACGGGGAAAATCTGTTGGGCGGATAGCATTATGTTGCCCGTATAATTAACATAGAAAGGCAACAGAACGATTTCTTTTCCTTCCATTATACGATTGTAGCAGGTAAGGATTCCTGAAATTGACCAGGCAGTTCCTAAAAACAGCATGCAAACGGCAATCGCGTACCTGGTTGAGGCCCCAAAACGATTTTGATTTTTAGTAAGCAGGAGGTAAGCGATCCACAGGCTCCCCATTTTCCAGAAACTATCCAGCAATACCCATCCCAGTGCTTCCATCCCTGCTGAAACCAAGAATGCATTCATGATTAGTGTTTTTTCATTTCTGTCAGAATTTTTTGAATTTCATCAAGCTCACCGGGAGAGGTTTTATGATGTCCGAGCGCCTGGATCACCAGGTCTGTTGCCGATCCGCTAAATAAACTGGTGATCATTTTTCCGAGCAAATGCAACTGGGTATTTTCGCGGCTTACGGCTGGCTGGTAGATATGTGTTCTAAAGGAATCATCTCTAACAACAAGTCCCTTTTCATTCATGATCTGCATAAGTTTCAGGGTAGTGGTATACCCTGCATCCTTAAACTTTAAAAGTTCTTCATGAACCTGCCGGACGGTAGCTGTCTTCTTGATCCATAGCACCTGGAGAATTTCCAGTTCACTTTCCGTAGGCTTAATGTGTTTGGACACCGGCATATCAGGTATTTGAGTCAAACCTACGATATAATTCGTAAATGAAAACACAAAAAAACCTGCTGAAAAGCAGGTTTTTTACTCAATATGCTGGTAATAAGTACTGTTATTTTTTTAGTACACTGATCATCTGTTTTGCAACAGGCTTCTTGAAAGCGGTCTGCTGACTATCCTTGTGCAGGTTAGCCAGAGTAGGAGCGATAACGAGCGAAACAATAGACATTAGTTTAATGAGAATGTTCATAGATGGCCCTGAGGTATCTTTAAAAGGATCGCCGACCGTATCACCGGTTACTGCAGCCTTATGCGGTTCACTTCCTTTTTTGTATACCTGACCATTGATCTCCACACCTTTCTCAAAAGATTTTTTAGCATTGTCCCATGCCCCTCCCGCATTGTTTTGAAACATGCCCATAAGTACACCTGCAACAGTAGCACCTGCAAGAAATCCACCCAGTGCTTCCGGACCAAGCAGAAAACCAATAACCAGCGGTGATAAAATAGTGATCGCTCCGGGGAGCATCATTTTTTTAATAGATGCTTCAGTAGAAATGGCTACGCATTTGTCATATTCAGGTTTACCAGTCCCTTCCATAATCCCAGGGATGGTTTTAAATTGTCTTCTTACTTCTTCCACCATGCTCATAGCTGCTTCTCCAACCGCCCTGATGGCAAGCGAAGAGAAGATGAATGGAATCATAGCGCCAACGAACAAACTGGCCAGTACTTTTGCTTTATAAATATCAATTCCTTCCAGTACATATCCATTGTGGTTGATCACTCCAACGTATGCTGCAAATAAAGCAAGCGCAGTAAGCGCTGCTGATGCAATAGCAAATCCTTTTCCGGTAGCGGCAGTGGTATTTCCTACTGCATCAAGTACATCTGTTTTTTCACGCACTTCTTTCGGAAGCTCACACATCTCAGCGATACCGCCGGCATTGTCGGCTATTGGTCCGAACGCATCGATAGCGAGTTGCATGGCAGTAGTAGCCATCATACCTGCTGCAGCAATTGCCACACCATATAAACCTGCGCATTCAAAAGATCCCCAGATACCGGCAGCCAGAACGATGATCGGTAAAAAAGTACTTTCCATTCCCACTGCTAATCCACCTATTACATTTGTAGCATGACCGGTTGCTGACTGTCTGACTATACTGCTAACCGGACGCTTGCCAATTGCGGTATAATATTCAGTAATGATGCTCATAAGCGTTCCTACGGTCAGCCCGACTGCTATAGCTCCGAGAACCCCCCATTTCGTAAATTCATGATCGCGGAGAACCATGGTTTCCGGAAGAATATAAGCTACCAATCCTACACAGGCAATAGCCGTCAATACTATCGAACCCCAGTTTCCCATGTTGAGTGCCCGCTGTACATTAGAAGTACTCACTCCGGCATTATCACTGATCTTTACAAACAGGGTGCCTACTATAGAAAATAATATTCCAACACCGGCGATCAGCATTGGCAGCAGTATAGGTGCAAGCCCTCCGAATTTATCAACTGAAGTAGTTTCCTGGCCAAGTACCATAGTTGCAAGAACAGTGGCTACATAAGATCCGAAAAGATCAGCTCCCATGCCGGCAACATCACCCACATTGTCACCAACGTTATCTGCAATAGTTGCAGGATTACGGGGATCATCTTCCGGGATTCCGGCTTCCACTTTACCTACAAGGTCGGCACCTACATCGGCAGCTTTCGTATATATCCCTCCGCCTACACGGGCAAATAAAGCAATGGATTCGGCACCCAGGGAAAACCCGGTAAGCACTTCGATGGTACGGATCATTTCCGGAGAATCAACTGGTGCATCCGGAGCAAAAATTGCCTTGAGAATAATAAATAATCCTCCTAGTCCGAGTACAGCAAGACCTGC
>JAYUXA010000007.1:0-10242 GCA_043753245.1 Chitinophagaceae bacterium | reverse complement strand
CAACGGACCCATAAGAAGACACCCGGCCCATTGGAATTTTAAGCAGTGTTTCCCATACTTTGAGCTGAAATTCGGTTCCCTTCAAATGTAATTTTATCTGTGGTAATTTTTCCCAGTCATGAGTGAAAATGTACAGGGCTTTTTGCTGTATGGTATCCATCAACGGTATAAATCTGGCATGAGGGAAACAACGTTGCATCGTTGAAAAAGCCTCTTCCTCAATATCTGTAAAGGCCATATAACAAATTCCTTTCGGTGTAGAAGCAACAATGATATTTCCAAAACGACTTTCCGCAAAACTATAGTGTATGATCAGGTTTTCCCCGCCGTTTTTGTATTCTGCGGGCGTCATGCCTTCTATAGAAATAAATAAATCGTGCAACCTGCTGGTGCCGGAAAGGCCGGTTTCCAGGGTAGCATCGAAAAGGGTTGCCTGATCCTCTTTCAATAATTTTTTGGCATGCTCCAGGCTGATATACTGAAGAAATTTTTTCGGACTTGTTCCGGCCCAATCAGTGAACATCCGTTGAAAGTGAAAAGGACTCAGGTGAATTTGTTTCGCAATTTCATCAAGACCAGGCTGTGTCCGGAAATTTTTCCTTATAAAATCTATTGCTTCAGTTACGCGAATATAATTTATAGAATCAGTATCCTTCATTGCTGCAAAATTAGGATGCAAAGATCACAACTACTGCGGAGGATCTCAATCCGAAACTTGCTCAGTTCAGAAATGCAACCAATACTGCCCGGCCTGGAATATCCAACTAATAGACCAGTGCTGAATTAATAGGAGGCAGTCCTGGTCTGCCACAGGAAGCAGGAAGACCATTGCGGAATAGATTGTTTTGCCGACGTTTACTGTAGTAATCCAGAATAGACAAGACGGATAACCGACGTCGGGTCCAGCCATCGTGTTAAATAAGGCAGGATGATTACGGATCATTCCAACCTAAATTATAATATTATCGGGAAGTTTTGCTCAAAGAAGATCTGAGGTAACTGGCAACTTTTATACGATCATTACCGACAGCTTTTATAGCAGCCAATACCTGATGTCTGGAAACGCCGAGTTTACTTTCTAGAAAGCCAAGCTCGTAACTTCCTGCCGGAGTAACGGGAACGCGTTCACGATGTTCTGGAAGATGAATATTATCTGACATGAAAAGGTTTGTTTAGGACAATATTTAAAAAAGTGTGCCGTACAACAGTTATTGATAATCTAAGCTTTTTTAATGAGACAACCAATTTTTTCGATACGAAAGTAGAGGTATTCTCCATTAAACCCAAGCTTATCCTAAAAGTGTAGAGGAATCCACTCAAACCACACTCTATATCCGGAATATGTTGAACGAATACACCAAAATACGGTCAAATTAAATCTTCCGGCAGGCGGCACGATTATGCCCATATACCGGTACAACAAATTTGACAATTTATGGCAGAATTACGAGTAGAACCTAAGAAGAAAACATCTTTTTTTCCCTGGTTACTATTGGCAATGGGCCTTATTGCCCTGGTCGTATTTTTAAGCAGACGATCTCCGGAGGGTACCACACTTGCTGAGGAGCCCGTTGCTTCCACCACACCGGATAAAACCGTACCATCGGGCGCATCAGATGATGCAGGCTGGAAAAGCATTAACCGTAATGCACCTGGACTAGCATACGGAGAAATTAAAACGGACCGTATTAAAGTAAGTGGTACAGAAAACTATGCAGTATATGATCTTGGCGAAGATGTATTGTTTGATAAGGAACAAAGTACCATACGCCAGAAGGCAGGCGATAATCTGCAACAGGTAGCTGCTTCTATTAACCAACGCTTTAATAACGGAGCCATCAGGCTTTATGGCTTTACAGATGCACAAGGCAGCAAATCGTTCAATCAGCAGCTTGCAGAAGATCGCGCAGAAGCAGTTAAAAAATGGCTGGTCAATGAAGCACATATCAGCGCAGAACGCATCAGTGTGGAAGCCAAAGGTGCTTCTGAGCCTGTTGCAACCAATAATACAGAGGCAGGAAGGAAAGAAAACCGCAGGGTGCAGATAATAGTAAAAAAAGCATCATAAATCCCATAATTATTTATTTCAAAAGTTAACAGTATGGAACAGCATCCTACCGGATTGCAGGAGCTTAAAAATAGCGGGTTTGCTATTTCGGAAAATCAGCCCGATATAGAAGGATGGACGATCTACGATGGGCAGCATCAGGATCTCGGAAAAGTGCACGATCTGTTATTTGATCCTGCCACACAACAAGTGCGTTATATTATTGCTCAGGTTATGGCAGAGGGTGATGATGCTCTCACACAGCGCTTAATTCCGATTGGTATGGCCGAATTGCATGCCAGTGATGACGAGGTAATACTTCCTACCATTAATGCCGGAAGACTGGATGAATTTGCCCCTTACCCATTTGACGCGCTCAGGAATAATGCCTTACCGGGATCCCCGGCTATGACTGGCAATGCCGGTATGGCGAGCGATCACGGACAGTTTAGCGACCAGCATTTTTACCGCAACCGTCCTGTGGTTCCGGGCAACACGGACCAAGTCATACGTCTGCGTTCCAGACTTGAGGATCAAAGCCAAAACGTTTTTAACATTCATAACAAATAAAAACCAAACAATGAAAAAGCATCTGTTAATGATGAGCCTGTTGCTGAGTGCAGCGGTGTACAATGGATTCGGACAATTACAAAAAGGCAATGTACTGGTAGGGGCTAACCTGGCAGATATCAACCTGAACCTGAATAAGGGCGGTAATTTTAACCTGGGTATTCAACCCAAAGCAGCATGGTTTGTCCGGGACAATAAAGCTATAGGTGCTTATTTTAATGTACAATTAAGCTCTGCAAAGGGAGCGGGAAGTACGTTTCAATATGGTGTTGGAGCTCTTGGACGGTATTATTTCAGTGATAAGGATCTGGAACTAACGCGCCGTACCCGGTTCTTTCTGGAAGCCAATGTGGGTATTGAAGGATTTAATCCTGCCACCGGAGATAATACAAATGGCTTAGGTATTGGTGCCGGGCCTGGCCTGGCTTATTTCATTACCCCGAATATTGGATTGGAAGGGCTGGTGAAATACGGAACAATTCTGGGATTCGGATCAGCTTCCACCACCAACAATATTGGTTTAAGTGTTGGGTTGCAGGTTTATCTGCCACGCCGCACGATCAAGCAGGTTGTTGATGACGTAAAATAAATTAGTGCAATTTTTTAAAAGGGGCAGTTACTCACTGACCCCTTTTTTTGTGCCTGTTAAGAAGGGGTAGCTGCAAAACCACCAAGATAAAAATAGTTTTACTGTTAACAATTTATAATAAATTGCAAAGGCCACCTGCAAATAATAACATCTATCATTCAAAAACGATTCTATGTCCCAGCAAAATTTAAGGTTTGAAACGCTTCAGGTACACGCAGGCCAGGTGCCGGATCCTGTTACTAAGTCAAGGGCTGTACCGCTCTACCAGACTACATCTTATGTATTTGACAGTGCAGAACATGCCGCAAATCTATTCGGTCTTAAAGAATTTGGAAATATTTATACGCGCATCATGAATCCTACCACTGATGTGTTCGAGAAAAGGGTTGCTGCGCTGGAAGGAGGTGTGGCCGCGCTTGCTACCGCTTCCGGTCAATCGGCGCAATTCATCGCACTCCAGAATATTCTGCAACAGGGGGATAATATAGTGTCTTCTTCCTACCTCTACGGAGGCACTTACAATCAGTTTAAGGTAACGTTTAAAAGACTGGGCTTTGAAGTGAAATTTGCTGACCTGGATAATCCGGCAGATTTTGAACAAAAGATCAATGACCGGACCAGAGCTATTTATGTAGAAACGATAGGTAATCCGGGTTTTAGCATTCCGGACTTTGAAAGACTCGCAGAGATCGCACATAAAAATAATATTCCCCTTATCGTGGACAATACATTTGGTGCCTGCGGATATTTATGCAAGCCATTGGAATTCGGAGCTAATGTTCTTGTGGAAGCTGCTACCAAATGGATCGGCGGACATGGTACCAGTATCGGTGGAGTAATAGTTGATGGCGGCAATTTTAATTGGGGAAATGGAAAGTTCGGCTATTTCACAGAGCCTGATGAAGCATACCATAATTTAAAATTCTGGGATACCTTTGGCTCAGCAAGTCCTTTCGGTAATATCGCATACATCATCAGAGCCAGGGTAACCGGGCTTCGCAGCCTTGGACCTGCAGTGAGCCCATTTAATTCTTTTATGTTTTTGCAGGGATTGGAAACGCTCAGCCTGCGGGTGCAAAGGACAGTGGACAATACTATGGAACTGGCAGAATGGCTACAGACTCAACCAGAGGTAGATGCTGTAAATTATCCGGGATTAAAAACCAACAGGTACCATGAGTTGGGCAAAAAATACCTGCGCAACGGATTTGGGGGAGTGCTTTCATTTAAAATTAAAGGAGGTAGTGCGGCAGCTGATAAATTTGTTAATAATCTTAAGCTGATCAGTCACCTGGCCAATGTAGGAGATGCTAAAACATTAATCATTCACCCTGCAACCACTACGCACGAACAATTATCTGTGGAAGAACAAAAATCTGCAGGTGTGGAAGCGGGAGTGCTGCGGGTATCGCTGGGAATAGAACATATAGAAGACATCAAGGATGATATGATTGCCGCCTTCAAACATATTGGGTAATAAAAATATTGGCTTCTGTTATTTTTGTATGTCTTCCGGAACACAACACTTTTTACACCTGATCAGGCATCCGTTTAAATCACGGATGTTCTTTTTTGGGCGCTTGCCAAGTGCCTATTTTTCTGGAGTTCGTGTTTTGGAGGCGAATGAAATAACCTGCAAAGTAGTTGTTCCCTACAAATGGTTTTCGCGCAATCCCTTCAGGTCTACGTATTTTGCATGTCTTTCTATGGCAGCTGAAATGAGTACCGGAATATTAGCGATGATGCACACCTTTGAACGCAGTCCTTCCGTGTCGTTACTGGTCACCAGAATGGAAAGTGTGTATTTTAAAAAGGCAACGGAAATTACTGTATTCACCTGCAATGGCGGCCTGGAAATAAAGGCGTCCATTGATGCGGCAATTCATTCAGGAATAGCTCAAACCTGTGTAGTGAAGTCGACCGGATTAAATCCAAATGGGGAAACGGTCGCTGAGTTTGTTATTACCTGGAGTTTTAAAGCAAGGCAAAAATAAGAGCTATGGCAGTACTGAAACAGGAGTAACAAATTCGATGAGAGATAAGAATTTCTCTAAGATAAGAGTCTTTTGTCAATGCTGATCATCCTCGTATATACTACTTTAACGCCTTTGAAATCTCTATGAGCCGGATTAATAAGATAGTTGCATTCTTCAGGTATTATTGCGGAGGGTATCTTTAATAAAAGGAATTTATTTTCATTGATAAATGCATCGCCTATTAATTTAAGGGTATCAGAAGAAGGATTATCTTTCCAGTCAGCGGGAAGCTTTTTAACGTCCATATCCAGGATATTTTTATCGGGAACCTCCAGGCAAAGCAGACAATAATCAGGAATGAGTATTCCAGCAAGATGTACAACACTTTCAAGCAAAGCAAGCGAAGCGGAGGCTGCAGTATAAAGAATATAGGTTCCTTTATTATGCCATCTCCCGGGATACACCGCCGCTCCGGCGCCACTTAGATTTTCTATAAAAATGCATTTGCTTATCCTGTAAACTTTCATCATGCAAATATTCCATGCTCGATGCGGCCAATTTCATTCATTAATAAATCGATACCTATTGAAGTATCCATATACTCTTTTGGTTTTTTATTACCCAACGCAATCAATGAAGTATTCATCCATACATTGAAATCATCAATTCTTCCAAAAACTTCCTCTCCTCTGCTGTATAATTTCGCAAGCTCAATTATTCTTTCTGACTGTTCCGGGTTTAGTTTTTGCTTTGGCGTGTATCTGCGTAGTGTACGATCGGAAGTGCCTATGATATGAGCAATTTCTGTGGGAGAAATACCAGTACTGTTAATTAAATTATCCAGTGCTTTTTTTGGAACGCCTTCTCTTATAATAGCAATGAAGTCATTATTGCTATTCACCCCGGAAAAGGATGAAGTGGAGGCCATCCCCATCAGAACCACTGATCTTGTTATAAAACTTGACGATTTTGGCACTTTTGAAATTTGACCTGAAGTTATGGACAAATGTCCAAAAATAAAAATATTTAATATATACTTCACCCTTTTTTGCCTCTGTGCAAAAAAGGTATTCAATCTCGGTTACATCCCCCGAATTACATTCGCCTTCCCAAAAATGCTGTTTATTTAAGGGGAAATAAGCGAAAAATAATATTAAAAGGGTATTCGTAAACTGTAAAAAGGAACCGATTGTTATTAAAGAATAATATGTATGCGCATTTGAAGCAAAAAAAATCAGGAAAATTATTACCAGGATGACGAACCGCATCCTGGTAATTTAAAAGGTATTGAGATCTGTGCCGGACGTTAAGCGCCAGGCTGTGCTGACCGCATCCTGGTAATTTAAACGCTATATTAAGACCTTCCTTTAAAAAAATCTCTCACCGTGGCAATGGCCTGATTATCGGTTAGTTGTCCTGCAGTGTCTAATGTTATTTTTTTGTTCTTAAATGGGACGAGTCCTTGCAGATGATGCTGGAGCTGCTCCTGTGACTGACCTGGACCGAAAATTAAAATTTCATCAAAAGGCTGCAATGCGGTTCCCACAGCTTTAAAATATTTCAAGGCATCGGCTTGTTTGGCGTTATTCATTGTGTGCTCACTGCCGGCACCATGAGAGGAAGTGCCTTTTACAGTCTCGTGCAGTTTATAAGCACTGCTTTCAGTTTCATCCTGTGCAATGATAAGCGCTTTAACACTATCGATCCAAACGCCTGCAAATTTTTTCTGGTGATTTTCTGACATATATTTTATATTTATTTTTAAGAAACCATTTGGTCAGATGACAAAAATAGCATCTTTCATCAGTGGATGTTTATTTGATATCAGCATTAACATTTTTATTAACAAGGATTTATTTATCCTCTAATTGTTTTGGGGATTGGTTTTTATTTTGCTCAACAGTATATGATCGATGTAAAAGGTTCCAAATGGGATAATGGAAGACAGCAGCACTTTAAAAATAGTGCTGTATTTCCATCTTCTTATTTTGCCCACATATATAGCATTAGCGATAAAAAGTAAAAAAAGCATGCCATGAACGGGGCCGACCAGGGAAGATCCGGATGGATTATCAAAAAAATATTTCATCGGTACGGCAATCAATACCAAAACCAGTAACGATATTCCTTCAAGAAATCCTATAATTCTCAGCCTGCCAATAGTCGTTTTAAACATAGGGATCATCGGGCAAAAATAAGCTTGTTTAACCAGCGCGGTCAACAATTAACAGGTGGGATTTATTGTTGCAAAGACGATTTGTCCAGATGAACGGCAGATTGCTGTTGGGTCAGGATCGTGTTATTGTTCTGGCGCAGTATAAGCAATTGCACATAGTTAAGTGCCAGACGGTTGTTAAAATCTTCATACGACTTCCGGGCCCATTCTACCGCTGTTGCCAGATTGCCATTTATTTCGTTTATTATAGCCATGTTGTAGCATGCGCGGCCGGCGATCTTAGAGGAAGGATTAATTACTTCCTTTTGCCACAATGCCGCCGCTTCATTCCAGTTGCCGGTTTGCGCTTTTCGCCTGGCTGTAACAAACCGGTCCGATCCCTTCACATAATAATGCCGCGATACCCTTATCCAGTATGGGGTAATCCGGGAAGCATAAGCTTCTCCCGTTATATAGCCTGCTTGCTTTACGGCATCTTTCCGTCCGGCAAAGCCATTAATTATCTTTACCGGATTGGTGCCGCCATCCGAGTACATAATATTATGAAGGATGGCAAATTCATCCAAAATGAGCTTGTTTAAGGGATCATATATTCTCCAACCGGTTTTCAACTGTGTTTTGATGGTCACTTCCTGCTCCAGTGCAGGAATATTTCCGAGCGGGGTTGAACGTTTTACAGGGGTTGCCGAATAATTAATTTTAGAATCGGTATCGAAAAGGTCTAATGAAAATAATGCGTCAACGTTGTTTTTATTACAGATCGCTTCAACGGTTTCCCAGGAAAGAGGGTTAGGAAAGATCGTTGAATTCGTGGTGTTAAGGTGTTCGGGAAACAGGATCACTTGTTCAAACCGGTCAGTTCGCGTCAGTGCATCCTGCAATCCCCGGGTGGCGGCTGCAGCACCTTCTTTATCCAGGGACGGTCCTTCCAGGCTAAAAATTTTATCCGCTGCATCCAGTATTCTGCCATGGGGATCAACAGTGATACGGTCTACGATTCCAACTGTCCTGATATGTGCCGGCACAGCAACCTGTGCGGGTTCCTGAACACTCAGGGTCATTAACTGTGTAGAAGAACAGGAGCATATTGTACACCATAGCACTACAACTGGTACATAGAATAATTTGCTTGAAGCCATAGAAGAATGCTGTTCTTCAAATAACGTTTTTTACGGATAAATAGTGCCCTTGCTGCAATGGAGGCACTGTTAAACGCAGCCTGGTCTTTTATTTTTAAGGAATAGATAGTGTCCCTGCTGCCTCAAAGAACGTTAAATGGGAGAAAATGGGAACAACTTTGGCATTCTTCTGCATAATAAAAGAACAGTACACTGGCATTAAGATTTAATTTCGAATCCGATCATGAAAATTCCTGAATTCAAGCATGCTGCAGAAGACCTGCTGACTCTTTTTGAAATGACCCCTGACCTAGTCTGCATTGCAGGCCGGGATGGATTTTTTATCAATTTCAATCCCGCAGTTCCAAAAACACTTGGGTACACTCCTGAAGAACTATTTTCCAGGCTTATTTTCACTTTTATTCACCCGGAAGACAGGGATCGTACCCGTACCACCAGGGATGACATGCTCAAAGGAGAGGCCCTTCTAAATTTTCAAAACCGTTATATCACTAAAACCGGACAGATCGTATGGCTGGAGTGGACCTCCGTATTTCTGCCCGGTAAACAAATCGTTTTCGCGATCGCCAAAAATATTACTTCCGCAAAGCAACATGAACTTAAAGTGGCAGAACGATTCCGGGAGCTGCAACAATTATCTACCCAGTTTAAAAACAATATTGAACTGGATAGAAAATTTGTAGCGATGGAATTGCATGAGCAGGTTGCTCAGCTTGCTTCGTCAGTTAGGGTGGATATGGATTGGATTAGTTCCAATCTCGAATCGCCCCCTGATCAGTTAAAAAGCAGAATAGCCCGAGGGATAGCCACCAGTGACCTGCTGGTGAACACCATCCGGAAAATTTCCTTTTCCATTAGTCCCGCCATGCTGGATGATCTTGGGCTGGATGCTGCACTGGAGTGGTACTGCAAAGAGTTTTCAATGGAAAACAACATATCGTGCCGGTATAATAGTATTTATGATGAAGCGCTGTTAACTCCTGAGATACGCCTGGATTTCTTTCGCATCTGCCAGGATGTATTAGATACTGTTAAGCACCATGCGCAGGCCCGTGAGGTGCAGGTGACCATTCAGGAATTGAGCAACACTGTAGTTCTTGTCATAACAGATAATGGTATTAAGATCGATCCCCAAAAGTATGCGGTATCCACCGGACGGCTGTCCATCAGGGAGCGTGCTGCTTCTATTAATGCAACATGTATCCTTAATTATGAAGAAGGGAAGGGCAACAGCGTAATCGTAGAATGGAAAAAATAAAGCGGTAAACCTATTGTTATTCATCTAATAATTATACTTTCTTAACAACTATGGCCCATTTCTGCAGCATCCTCCCGCAGGTCTGCTCATGGCTGGTTCCTGATGAGCTTAATTGACCGGGCCTGAGTTTTGCATGAAGTAGCGGTCTCCCCGGACCCCCGGCCAGATTAATCTACATCTGATAGGTAATAACCGCAATGAAATTGGTAATCAAAAATATGGTAAGCATCAGGTGTAAAATGATCGTTCAATCGATATTTGAAGATCTGGATATAAAATATACCGTTCTGGAGCTGGGAGAGGTTAACTTAAGTGAAGGATTATCTCCCGAACAGCATGCATATCTGAAAAAAGGACTGCTGCACACGGGCCTGGAATTGCTTGAAGATAAAAAAAGCATGCTCATCGAAAAGATCAAAAACATCATCGTGGAAATGGTTCATTATATGGACGAGCCCCCCGCAATTAATTTTTCTGATTACCTGAG
>JAYUXA010000006.1:0-10249 GCA_043753245.1 Chitinophagaceae bacterium | reverse complement strand
TCTTTAGCAGCGAGCAGATTCTTTAACAGGTCTGCATTTACCACATTGAAATCCTGGTAAATCCATAAGGCTTCCAGCAGTAGATGCTCGTAAGCACTGTCAGTCTTGTTCAGACCACCAACCCATCTACCCAATTCTTCCAAAACTTTTTTGGAATCCATCACTCTAAGTTGCTCCCTTGTTCTGTACCGGAACCTGTCTTCATATATTTTTAAATTCTCCAGCAACTGCCCTATCGTTTGTTGTGATATATCCTGCTGCTTCAGCAACGGACGCGATGGGTACGTAATTCTCCATATCCGTCCATGGGCCTTATCCCTTCCCGGATCGCGTATGGAAAATTGCATATGGCCTATTAACGGATTAAACCAGTCAGCTACATATAAGGCTCCATCCGGCCCAAACTTCAGATCTACCGGACGAAAATTAGGATCTGATGACTGTAACAGATTATCCGTTTCTTTTCCAATTAATCCCGATCCCTGCTGAATTAATTTATGCTGCTTGATACCCTGAAAACCAATGGTGTTGTTCACTAAAAAATTCCCTTGTGCCTCATCCGGAAAATGCCTGCTGGAAACAATTTCTATTCCCGCAGTAGGACGCACTTTGGTTTCGGTGAACATTTTCATAGAAGGATGCTGAACAGGATAATCAATGTTAACCGTCATCGGGGTAGCATAATAATTCTTTCCGTCCGAAGCATCTCCAATCAAATGCATACCCCATTTGTCAAAAACATTTCCCCATGGATTATTATAAGGATAAGAAATGTACTTACTCAGGCGTCCCGTGCGTGGCTGATACCGGAAGGTAGATCCGTTGTAAGCTCTTACCGGACCGTATGCCGTCTCGACCTGCGAATTTAGAAAAGTGCCCTCATGAAAATAAAAAGCGCCGTCCTGCCCCCATGAAAATGCATGAGAAGCATGGTGACTGTCCTCCGAGCCGAACCCCTGCAGTACGATCTCTTTCAGGTCGGCTTTGTCGTCGCCATTCGTATCTTTTAGGAATAGAATGGAGGGTTCTTCGGCCACATATATTCCACCGTCACCGAATATAAATCCCAGTGGCAGATATAATCCATCGGCAAAAACAGTGTGTTTGTCTGCCTTGCCGTCACCATCCGTATCCTCGAGTATTACAATTTTATCGGATGGCGGTACGCCGGGATAATATTGCGGATAGGTGGGCATTGTAGCCACCCATAGCCTGCCCCTCGCATCAAAACTCATAGAAACCGGTTTTTCGACCGGAAAATCTTTTTCAGATGCGAACAGATTAATTGCATATCCTTTCGGCAAGCTGAATTGTGCCGTTGTGGAAGGAAAATTATTAACGACCTGCTGCTCGGTAGGCAGCGTTTTTTTAGACTGCTCGATGATCTCCACCGACTGAGCAGTATATTTTGCATTATTTGCCGGATCAGCGGCCATTTTCCAGGTAAGACTATCTAACGCATCAACGATCTCCGTTATTTTTTTCATTTCTGGGGGAAAGGAGATCACACCAAATGGTTTCTTTCTTCTCCCATAAATGTATTCTCCATTCACCGCGCGCCATTTATAAAAGAATTGCTGGTTTTTAACCTCGGCAATATTTTTAAGAGAGGAAAGGTTTTCTCCTGGCTTTAGCCCAAGTGAGGCCGCCATCCACCCGGAGGCCAATTGATGACCGGTATCATTCAGGTGGATACCATTAATGGTAATTCTTCTTTTTTTCATTTCTTCCGCAGAAGGATGGAATAAATCAATAAACCCGATATGATTGTCAGCGGCGACTTCTTGCATAGCAGCAGTGTAACTTTTCAGATCGGTATTATGCGCAGCGCCATCAGGATATTCACCCCCGATACTTTCGTGGGCAATCGGTGAAACCAATATGAGTTGCGGCGCACTGACCCCGTTGAATTTATGGGCTGCCAGATCTTTAATATAGTTGTCCAGGATAGTTTTATACGCCTGCAGACTGTCAGGACCTTTGAACGATTCGTTCATTCCATAACACATGAAGATGATATCTGCTTTTTGGTCGGACAAATGTTCATTCATCGTTCCGAAATTCAATGGTCTGGGCTGAAGGTTAGGTTCATCGGCACTCCATCCAAGGTTTCTGATCACCAGTTTTTTGTCCGGGAAATTTTGTTGTAGTATCGACTCAAAATAGCCATAGTGCTGCATTCTGTCGGCAAACGTATTACCAACGATAACAATATGGGAACCCGGCTTCGGATTAAAATCGATTTTATTTTTGCATCCGAAGCAGGTAATGCAAAAACCGGCGAAAAGAAGGAATTTATTCATAAAGCAACAATTATTATACTAAGGCCTGATACAATACTTCAATCGTGTGCAGCGCTTTTGTCCCGGTGCCGTCTTTGATCTGATGCCTGCAACTGGTGCCTGGTGCCGCCACGATTGTTTCCCCTGTTTTTGCACGCACTGCAGGAAACAATACCAACTCTCCGATCTGCATGGAAATGTCAAAATGTTCTTTTTCAAAACCAAACGATCCGGCCATTCCACAACATCCTGAAGGTATCACCTTAACGGTGTAATTCTCTGGCAGCGACAACATTTTTACAGAAGCCTCCACGGAGCCAAGCGCTTTTTGCTGGCAGTGTCCATGTAAAAATATGGTCTTAGGCTCCCTGGTAAATACGGAGGAATCAATTTTCCCCGCCTCTATTTCCATTGCGATAAATTCATCTACCAGGAATGTATTTTTTTTCAGGTAGAATGCAGATTCAAGATTCTGCTCTGTTGCCAGATCGGGGTATTCATCCCGGAATGTCAGTATCGCTGATGGCTCTACTCCGAGAAGAGGCGTTTCATCACTTATCAAAGGAATCAATAACTCAATATTTTTATTTGCAATTTTTTTTGCTTCCCGTAAAAGACCTTTTGAAAGCCATGCGCGGCCACTTTCTCCGTGCTCCGGAATGACCACTTCATATCCCAGCTTTTCAAGCAGCAATATGGACTGGATCCCTATCTCGGTATCGTTGTAATTGGTAAACTCATCACAGAATAAATATACGCGTTGTTTAAATACATTTCTCTTCGAGGATCTTCTGTACTTTTTATACCAGTTTTTTAATGTTGTTCTATATAATGTGGGCATGGATCTTTTCCTGGCAAATCCTGAAAAGCTTTTTATCAGATTGCTGATACCCGGTCCTTGCATAAAATAATTATACAGGAAGGGGGCAATTGACCCCAGCTTCGAAAACGTTGTAAAATTAGCGATCATTCTTGCGCGCAAAGGCACGCCGTTAGCATCGTAATACTGCTGTAAAAATTCCGCTTTTAACTTGGCTACATCCACATTGGAAGGGCATTCCGATTTACACGCCTTGCAACTCAGGCAAAGATCCATCACCTCATAGATCTCTTTGTGATCATAACGGTTTAGCTTATCCGAATTCGTTAAAAACTCCCTTAAAATATTCGCCCTGGCCCTGGTGGTATCTTTTTCATTTCTGGTAGCCATGAACGAAGGACACATTGTTCCTCCGGAAATAGGTGTTTTTCTGCAATCTCCCGATCCATTGCACTGCTCTGCATGCCGTAGTATGTCCTGATTAGGAAAACGAAAAACCGTTTTGAATTCAGGCGTTTGCTGACCCGGAGTATACCTGAGCATCGAATTCATCGATGGGGTGTCAACAATTTTATTAGGGTTGAAAATATTTAATGGGTCCCAGACCGCTTTTATTTGTTTGAGCAGGGAATAATTTTTTTCACCTATCATTTGCTGAATAAATTCTCCCCGGAGCCGCCCGTCTCCATGCTCGCCACTTAACGAGCCGTTGTATTTTTTTACAAGCGTTGCAATTTCTTCCGCTATTTGCCTGAAAAGGAGGTTTCCTGCCTGTGTTTTTAAATTGATAATTGGGCGCAGATGCAATTCACCAGATCCGGCATGTGCATAATGAACGGAGAATAAATTGTACTTTTTTAATATCTCATTGAATTCCCGGATATATGCAGGAAGATCATTTACATCCACTGCGGTGTCTTCTATTACAGGGACCGCTTTCTCATCACCAGGCAAATTACTCAGCAGCCCGAGACCTGCTTTTCTAAGTGTCCATATTTTTTTGGTATCCTCACCAAACAATAACGGAAAATGATATCCTAACCGGTTTGCTTTTAGATCCGCTTCTGCCAAACCGGCCACCGCAATTACTTCCTCCCGTGTTGGTTTGGAGAATTCAATAATAAGAATTGCTGCCGGATCACCGAGTACAAAAAACCGGTTCTTTGCCTGTTCTATATTATCCTTTGTGCACTCCAGTATATAATGGTCTATCAGTTCGCTGGCAGCCGGCGAGTATTTTAAGGCAATCAGATTGGCGCGCAACGCTTCGTCTATGGAGTTAAAATGAACGCACAGCAATCCTGTTTCCCTGGGAGGCAGAGGAACCACCTGCAGTTTAATCTCTGTCATAAAAGCCAGGGTACCTTCTGATCCGGCAATAAGCTTGCAGAAATTAAATTCCTGAGTGCCCGCAGTGAACGGCGCAGATTCAAGAAGTATATCAATTGCATAGCCGGTATTTCTTCTTTTAACCGTTTTTTTCGGATATTGTTTTCTGATCTCAGTCTGGTTATTATAATCGCTGAGCAGGCTCCTTGTCGTTTTATAAATTCCGGCTTCCAGCGTTGCCCCTTCGCATTTCTGATGGAAGGCTTCAATATCCATTTTTTTGAATTCCGCCTCTGTGCCATCGCTAAGAATCGCTTTCACTTCCAGCAGGTGTTCTCTGGTGCTCCCGTATACAACTGAATTAGAGCCACATGAATTGTTTCCCACCATGCCACCAATCATTGCTCTGTTGGCAGTGGACGTTTCCGGACCAAAGAATAATCCATAAGGCTTTAAAAATACATTGAGTTCGTCCCGGATTACCCCCGGTTGCACCCGAACCCAGCCTTCAGCTTGGTTTAATTCCAGTATACGGGTAAAATGCCTGGAGACATCCACTACTATTCCACTTCCCACCACCTGACCGGCCAGAGAGGTGCCTGCAGTGCGAGGAATCAAACCGGTATTGTTTTTTCTAGCGAAGCCGATCAGGGTAATAAGATCTTTGGACGTCCGGGGAATAGCCACGGCAAGAGGCATTTCACGGTATGCAGATGCATCTGTGGCATAAAGGATCCGCATCGTATCATCAGTATATAAATCTCCCTCCAGCGATGCGGCGAGTTCCTCCAGAAGGATACTTATTTTGCTCATTTTACCCATTCTATTTTTGCCGCCAGCGGGATCTGCCGGCTTCCTTCTCTTGCCGGCTCATCGGTATAGCCCAAATACAATATGCCAAGTATTTTATCCTCGGAGGCTAATTTAAACTCCTGGTGAAGTGCCGGCTGCAGGGCTAATCCGCCCGTACTCCAGAAAGATGCGATGTTTTTAGCAGTTGCGCCTAATAATATGTTCTGGATGGCACAGGCAGTGGCTGCTATTTCTTCCATTTCCGGGATCTTATGCGTTTCGACTCTCTTCATCCATACAATAATAATATGAGAAACATTGTTACCCAGCTTTTCAATGGTATCGTATTTCTGCTGGGTGAAGTTCGCTTCTGTTGAATTCTGCTTAAAAAGACCCGCATGCCGGGTGGTAAACTCCCTGACATGGTTTCCACCGAATACAATAAAACGCCAGGGTTCAGTTTTAGCGTGCGTAGGGGCCCAATCGGCCATTGCCAGCAATTCCTGAATTTCCTCATCTGCAATAGGCTTTCCGTTCATTTTGTCGGGCTTAACCGTTCGTCTTAACCGGATGGTTTGTTCGATAGCTGTATCCTGCACATTAATGTTCATTGATGCAAGTTACTGTAGAGAAGGGAAATTTTGTTTGGAGGCATGTGATTTGTAACGAATACTAGATAATAATCTGTTTTAAAATTAAAAGATGCTATCATGAAAAAATTAAGTTTCTCCGCTATTGCTCTTCTGGCGCTATTTTCTTTCCAGGCCTGTAACGACCGCGCAACCGACGCAGTGGATAGTGCCAATGAAACCAATGAAGTTAAGCAGGACTCTGCCGAACATATGGGCAATAACGCTGCTGCATCTGCTGTAATGCCGGTGGATGAAGATGATTCTAAGTTTGCTGTTAAGGCAGCCAGTGCAGGTATGACTCAGGTTCAATTAGGGGAATTGGCGCAACAAAAAGCCGTTAGCCAGAAAGTGAAAGACTTCGGTGCTATGATGGTAAAAGACCATACGCAGGCCAACGATGAATTAAAGAGTCTGGCAGGAATGAAAAATATCACTCTGCCTCCGGCTCCGGGCGAAGATCATATGAAACACATCACTGATCTTTCTAAGGAGTCCGGTAAGGATTTCGACAAGGATTATATGAAAATGATGGTTTCTGATCATAAGGATGTGATCGACGCTTTTGAGAAAACCAGTAATGATGGAAAAGATGCAGATATTAAAGCTTTTGCTACAAAAATGCTTCCTGCATTGAAATCACATCATGATGCGGCAAAAATGATTTACGACGGATTAAAATAATCTGTTGGCAATTTTAGGATGTGTGTGGAAGTGCATAACAGGTCAGTAGCACTTTCGCACACATTTCTATTAATTACGATATAGATCTTACGCATTAATTATCTAATGGGGATGGACGATCACATCAAATATCCGAATAGCAGACACCCTGCAACTATTACCGGAGAAAGTGTTTTGGTATAGGTGAGCAATAACCAGGTGGCAATAATAATTGCGATATTGAGGAAACTGATCGTTTTGAAATCCGTAAGTGTTATATCTCTCATCATATAAAATGTTGAGGCTACCATTATACCCACTACCACGGCATTAATGCCTTCCAGCGCCCGGAACACTACTACATATTTTCGCAGGTTATGCCATATCGGAAAGAAGAATAGAACCAATAATGCACTGGGTAAAAAAATGGCTATGGTTCCAATAACCGATCCTGCGATCTGCCAGGTATCTCCCTTATTTTTAAGCGCAAGTGCACCCGTAAAGGAGGCTATTGAAAACACCGGACCGGGTATAGCCCGTACCATTCCTGCGCCTATGTAAAATTCTTCCCTGTTTACCTGGATGACACTTTGTTTTTTATCCACATTTTTCCTTTGAACAACAGGCGAAGTAGGGCGTTCCACAAATTGTTCATACATCATAGGAATCAACACCTGACCTCCTCCGAAAACAAGACTTCCAAACCGGTACATATTTTCAAAAAGATTGTATGCTCCACGGTAGGGCCAGTCGTTTTTTCTGGACAGCTCACTCAGCAATCCTGCAAAAAAAAATATACTTGCAAACAACCAGATGTTTCCCCATTTTATTTTTTTTGGAGGAAGATCTTTTTGAGGGATTCTTTTGTCACTCAGATTGGTAACGAATCCTCCTGCAATGATCAGCACAGGAAAGATCCAGGGACTTTTAAATAAAGAATAGGTAACCACTGTACTAATAATAAATACTATCCGGGTAATCGGGTTATGTATGGCAATTTTAAATGACTTCGTACAGGCGTAAGCAAGAAAGCCTACAGCCATAGGCTGAATATATTTAAATAAATCATTGCTCCAGTTTTTATCATCCATGTAATTGAGCAAAAAAGAAAAAACAGCCATGAGAACACAAGCAGGTAAGATCCATATCAGCAGGGTAAGAACAGCAAGAGGAACGCCACCTCTTTTAAATCCAATCAGTGTCAGTACCTGTGTAGAGGAAGCACCTGGAAGCAGCTGGCAAAAAGAATTGTATTCCATTAATTCGTGCTCACTAACGTCCCGCCGTTGATTTACAAATGTCTTGATCATCATTCCGTAATGTCCCTGCGGACCTCCGAAAGCAGTAATGCTATGCAGGAAAACTGCTTTTAAAAAAGGAATATGCCGAAGGAGGATCATCCGTACAGTACTTATTTTATACAATTTATAGCAATCGAATCACAAGCTCTCTTTATAATATCCGTTCTGTTCGATTTCCATTTTTACTTTTTCAGGAACAAGGTAGCGTATAGATTTACCTTCTTTGATGAGCTTACGGATATAGGTACTCGATATTTCCAGCATGGGTGCTTTTAGCGAAGTAATGTCAGCATTTTGATAGGAATTTTCTATTGGAAATCCGGGACGTTCATATACCAGTATTTTGTAATTGCCCAGTATCTGTTTATAATTCTTCCATGCTGCAATATTCCTGAAACTATCGCTACCCATAATGACAGAGAATTCATTTCCGGGGAATTTTTCGGTCAGGTAGGTAAGTGTATCTATAGTGAATGAGGGGCGGGGCAACCTGAATTCAATATCAGACGCTTTTAACGTCTGTTCGCCTTCTATTGATGCCTGTACCAGGTAAAGGCGATGGTATTCATTCAAAAGAGCGGATGATTTTTTTAATGGATTTTGTGGGGAGACTACGAACCACACCTGGTCGAGCGGTGAATGCTGAACAATGTAATTTGCTATAATTAAATGACCAATATGAATTGGATTAAATGATCCAAAATACAATCCAACATTCATGTAATTAATTGATTATCAGGTTTTTAGGGCAATTCTTCCACAAAGATAGAATCTGCTTCACTGAGTCTTAAACTTAAATTGTATCCGGCGACAGCAATAGAAATAGGATCTCCTAAGGGTGCCACCTGGTCAATTTTTATATTTTCTCCGGGCAGACAGCCCATCTCCATTAGCTTTAGGAGCAGCTCATTGTTTTCAAAAGCAACAATTTTTACAATTCTCCCCTGCTTGACTTGCGATAATCTTTTCATATCCTCAACAAATGTAGTTTTGTAACACCGAATACTGTTACGATTTAAGGAATGAAAAGACATACACCGAAAATTCGATTCAACTTATTGCTTTCCACCAGATTAACTCAAAGGAAAAAGCTTAAAAAAACCATCCTCTCCGTTTTTGCCGGCGAAGAAAAATCGCTGCACTTGCTGGATTATATCTTTTGTTCGGATGAATACCTGCTTGAAATCAATAATAGGTTCCTGCACCATGATGACTATACCGATATTATTACATTTGATCTTTCGGAAAATAGCAAATTCATTACTGGAGAAATTTATATCAGCCTTACGCGCGTTAAAGAAAATGCGGTTTTATATAATGTGTCTCTTGATGACGAGGTTCGCCGTATAGCTATCCATGGGGCGTTACATTTATGCGGATATCTGGATAAAACGCCGGCAGATAAATCTTTAATGACAGAGAAAGAGGATCATTATCTTAATGCCTCTATTTAAATTGTTTTTCCAGGGTTTCACGTGGAACATCAATTAAAAGATTAAAGCGCGCGTTGATGGAACGATGAAATCTATTCTGGTTTCACGTGGAACAACACTCAAAAGATTGCCGACATTAATAACAGATTCCCTTGTGAAACAGCTTTAGAGAGAAATGCGATTCTCGCAAACAAAGTATTCCGATCACGACACTAACCCCAATTTTAAAAATTATTAAATCCATACATCAGAAATCGGTATGTATTTAAGATTGTTTCACGTGGAACTATATAAACGAACCTGATCCTTAACCATCATTATTTTATAAGATTACCTTTATCGGATGTTTTCAGGATACGATGTAATTGTGGCCGGTGCCGGGCACGCCGGATGTGAAGCAGCAGCAGCGGCAGCAAATCTGGGTTCTAAAGTGCTGTTGATTACCATGAATTTGCAAACATTGGGACAAATGAGCTGTAATCCGGCAATGGGTGGAATAGCCAAGGGCCAGATCGTCAGAGAAATTGATGCTATGGGTGGGTATTCCGGTATTGTTACGGATAAAAGTATGATCCAGTTCAGAATGCTCAATCGGTCTAAAGGTCCGGCAATGTGGAGTCCCAGAGCTCAGAATGACAGGATGCTTTTTGCTTCAACATGGAGAGAGATGCTGGAGCAGACTCCCAATGTTGACTTTTACCAGGATACTGTTACGTCTCTGATCCTGAAAAAAGGCGTTGCACATGGCGTTGTGACAAGCCTGGGCCATGAAATTAAGGCCAAGTCGGTCATTATAACAAGTGGCACCTTCCTGAATGGGGTAATTCATATCGGTGAAAAAACATTTGGAGGTGGAAGAGTAGCTGAAAAAGCATCTACAGGAATTACAGAACAGTTAGTAGATCAGGGTTTTGAAAGTGACCGTTTAAAAACTGGAACTCCGCCTAGAGTAGATGGAAGAAGTTTGAATTACACTTTAATGGAAGAGCAGAAAGGAGAT
>JAYUXA010000005.1:0-4899 GCA_043753245.1 Chitinophagaceae bacterium | reverse complement strand
ACATTAATAAGACCGGTGCTATCAAGCTCAGTTGTCAGACATTAGGGCTGGAGGATACAGTAATAGATCAGTCAGTCTCTGTTGCCATTTACCGCATTGTGCAGGAACTGATTAATAACACCATGAAGCACGCTGCTGCAAAAAACGCCATCATTCAAATCAGCAAAAACGGTGGCCTCATCAGCATAACGGTTAAAGATGACGGGAAGGGTTTTGATACTAAAATCCTGCAGGTTGCAAAAGGTATCGGCTGGAGTAATATCCAGAGCCGCGTGGAATATCTGAAAGGAAGTTTAGATGTGAAATCATCACAGGAAAAGGGAACATCTGTACAGATTGAAATAAGTGTGTAATGGCAACTAAAGTTTTTATAGTAGATGATCACTACATGGTGATTGAAGGCATCCGGTCTTTATTACAAAATGAAAAAAGTATTAAATGGCTGGGTCATGCCACCAATGCTACTTCGTGTTTTGCTTTTTTAAAACAGGAGTTGCCGGATGTTATTCTTATGGATATCAGCCTGCCCGATAAAAGCGGTATTGATTTGTGTAAAGAAGTAAAAGAAAATATCCTTAGACTTTTATCATCGGTCTCAGCACCCACAATCAACTAAGTTTTATTTAAAAGATGATCGACAATGGTTCATCCGGCTATGTACTGAAGAATGCCAACCAGTAAGAGATAACTGAAGCAATTGAGACCGAGATGAGGGGCAAGATTTATTTCAGTGAGGAAGCCGCGCAGACCTTGTATAAAAAAGAAGCGCCAGCTATAGTATTGACCCGCCGGGAAATTGAAGTGCTAGAGTTAATAGCCGGAGGCATGAGCAATAATGAAATAGCTGCAAAACTTTTTATAGGCAGCACTACGGTTGATACGCACCGTAAAACTATCCTCCTGAAGTTTGGTTTAAAAAATACCGCTGGGTTAATAAGGATGGCTACTCAAATGCAGTTGATTAATTGAATAAACAGTTTACGATTGAGGTTGGAAGATATTATTGTAGCAAATTTAAACGGTGGTGGCAGTTGCAGGCTATCTAAAACTAGTGTGTTTTAGAACCAGATTTCTGATCATTGATTTCGACCGAAAAAATAAGAATTGCATATCTATGCCTAACATACGATCCAGATATTTTAAAAAAGTTTACTGTGTCAAGTCAGCTAGAGAAATCCGACTTAATCATAGTTTGTTAATTGCACCCCATACAACTCGCATCAGCACTGTGGCTAGGATGGAAACTACTGAACCCAAAGAGGCGTTAAAGAAAGCTGGGATAATAAAGTGTTTGGCTGAAACCCATACATACTAGTTTTTACTCTATAAAGCTTTGGGATTATTATTTATGCTACAAGTGGAATAAAAAAAAGTCAAAAACTCACATTCAGGGCAAATTAGCATTTCCCTTAACATTGTTACAAAATATTTCCATAGACCTGTTACGTCTGTGGGTGAGAAGGCCCTGCAATGAAATGATCTCTTTTATAGAAGTTAAGTGTGGATCGATGTTCAAGAGGAGGATATGATCCAACTATGAATTCTTTTTCTTTTCTCAATCTTTAAAACTTCTGATTCCAGGTACATTGCTTTTTTTCTGCCCTTTACAAGTTGAGGTTTTACACTTCCATCATTAATGGCTTTTATAAAGATAGCATTGCTGACACCTGTCATTTTTAAAGCTCCTTCTTTTGGTTAATAACTGATCTTTTTGTAATTCATTTTTTAGCTCCTCCTTTATAATGGATCGAAGCTTTTCAAAAAATTCTTCTGGTTTGATATCGTAAAGTAATAGAGATTCCATATTTTTTATTTAGAGAGCAAAGGTCATTGTTAAAACGTTTCTTTAATTACCAGCTCATTTAAGTATCAAATCGTATCAAATCGTATCAAATATTATCATTATCGAATAATTACCGTATAATTGCGTATCAAATCGTATCATAATAATGTCAAATCTAATTTATACTTTTTTGTTTGCACCAGACTGGATGCAATTAACCAATGAGATCAGCTTAATAGATCGCTTTGATGCTTCATGGGGAACTATTGAAAAAAGAGAAGGGCAAACGCTGAAACAGTTGAAATCTATTGCTACAGTACGGAGTGTTGGCGCCTCAACCCGAATTGAGGGCTCAAAAATGACAGACGATGAAGTAGCCGTGCTGATAAAGAATCTTACTATCTCAAAATTAGAAGAGCGGGATCAGCAGGAAGTAGTCGGTTATTACGAAACACTGGAACAGGTAGCCGAATCATTCAGGGATATAGAGGTCACTGAGAATAACCTGAAACATCTGCATAACCTGCTGATGAAATACAGTGAAAAGGATGCATGGCACAGGGGTAATTATAAGCAACACAGCAATGTGGTTGAAGCACAAAATCCGGATGGCTCAAAGCACGTGATCTTTCAAACCACCGATCCCGGCTTCTCCACTGAAGAAGCCATGAGTAAATTAGTGGCATGGTATAAGTCGGATAAACAAACCCACCCGTTGATAAAATCGGCTGTATTTGTTTATGATTTCCTAAGCATTCATCCTTTCCAGGATGGCAATGGAAGATTAAGCCGTTTATTGGGAACGCTGTTACTTTTAAAGAGTGGGTATTCATGGATTCAATATATGAGCTTTGAACATGAAATTGAAAGCAGGAAATCGGAATATTACAGCATCCTCATGCAATGTCAGCGGCAAAGGCCCGGAGAAGATGTTTACCCCTGGGTAATGTTCTTTTTAGATTGCATGAAGAATATACAAAAATTGTTGATGGACAAACTGGAAGTTCAAACTAAATCTGAAAAGCTGTCGCAAAGAGAGAAAAAAATATATTCTTTCATTGAAAACCATCCAGGCTCTAAATCAGGTGAAATGGCTGAAAAGCTAAACATCCCCTTATCAACAGTAAAAAGAACACTGACAGATATGGTTAAAAATAAATTGCTGGTATTGAATGGGGCAGGCGCAGGAACCAGTTATAATATAGAGGGTACTGCTTCCATAAAGAAAGATGTCGCCATGCGTTTCACCAATGCTGAAAGAAAAAAAGAATTCGTTATTAAAAATCAGAGCGAATTTATTCAAATAAAAAAGATCATTCTTACCCCTTTGTTCGATTGGTCGCATCCTGATGAATGGGGAGGACGGCTTGCAAGGACCGGTTTATACTTGCAGGTTACCTGTTCAAATAATAAAGGAATAATGGTTAAGTCTTCGCCTTATCCAATATCTCCAACCCCACACCATTATCAACCTGTATTTACATTAAGTCAACCCATTAATATTCCCGGAAATTTTTGGGACGACACACTTTATAAATCAGAATACCCACTCCAGGTTACAATAGAGCTGAAGAGTTCAACGCCGGATTTTGATTTTGATGTGATGCTGGTGTATGATGAAGGATGATAAAACTAAAGGCAGGTTACATCACTTTTTTTTGTAAACTTGGATATATAAGTACTTAAATGCCCAATCAAAACCCAGAACAACTTGCTCGTGACAAAATAGATGCTGCCTTGATGCAGTGCGGCTGGGTTATACAAAATAAAAATCAGATCAATCTTAATGCTGCTATAGGTATTGCAATACGAGAATACCAAACCAATGTTGGACCAGCGGATTACGTTTTGTTTGTAAATAAAAAACCGGTTGCAATACTTGAGGCCAAAAGAGAAGAAGAAGGACACAGGCTTTCCGTTCATGAAGAACAGACCGAAGGCTATGCTACTGCCAGGCTAAAATATGTTGAAAATCAGAAAATACTGTTTGGTTATGAAAGCACAGGGGAATTAACACACTTTACCGATTACAGAGATCCAAAACCACGGGCAAGAAATGTATTCAGCTTCCATCGTCCCGAAACATTTTTAGAATATACCAAACAGGATAAATCATTAAGAACAAGATTACAGGATATTCCTGCATTGCCCGAATCAGGTTTAAGAGATTGCCAGATCACTGCGATCAATAACCTGGAACAATCTTTTAAAGATGCCCATCCCAAAGCATTAATACAAATGGCCACTGGCTCTGGTAAAACTTTTACCGCCATTACATTCATTTCGAATTTTGAATTGCGAATACGTTTGAATTATATTTACCACAAAGACATTTTAAAGATTAGTTACCAAATCCAATTCCAACTCAAAGAGACCATTATTGATTTATATAGATGGCTCTGGCAACTTCCCAATTTATTATAAAACTAAATCAGGAAAATACTCAACATCTATACCTTTAGATATAGCAAAATATGCTAACGACTATTATGTGGTTTTGATAAGTAAACCGAGTATTCCATTTAGTGATTCTTTACAATATTTACCCTCAGGGCGAAAGTTTTATCCGGATAATAATTTATACAAAGAATTATACAGCTTAGATTGGCGGGCAGAAACAGCATCAAAAGCTATAGACTTTTTATTAAGAAAATTACCGATAGATAAAAATAAGATAATTGTAATGGGATATTCCGAGGGTTCCCAAGTTGCCCCTAAAATTGCTGTGCTTAATAAAAAAGTTACAAATATTGTTTGCTTTGTAGGAAATGCTTTAAATCAACTGTATGACTTTATCATTAACACCAGACTTGATGCAGACAGAAATAAAATATCATCCGAGCAATCCCAAAAAATAGTAGACTCACTTTATAATGAATTTGAAAAGATTTATGAAAGCCCTACATCAACAAATAAAACATGGTTTGGAGAAACTTATTTAAAATGGAGTAGCTTTTCAAAAACTACACCTTTAGAGAATATGCTCAAGCTTGATATTCCAATTTTATATATTGCAGGAGGTAAAGACAACAATCAGACAATTCTTAATATGGATTATGCAAAATTAGAATTCCTGAGAAAAGGTAAAAATAACCTTACCTATAAAGTATACCCAA
>JAYUXA010000004.1:0-4902 GCA_043753245.1 Chitinophagaceae bacterium | reverse complement strand
TCAATGTGATCATTGGATTTTATGCAGGAAAATTTATTCAGGACAGAGGCAAAAATTACGAGACCATCTCCAAACTTTTACTGATGGGTGCCCTGCTGCTGTTGATCGCATTAAGCTGGAACATGGTTTTTCCAATCAATAAAAAGTTGTGGACCAGTTCTTTTGTATTGCTGACTACCGGAATAGACCTGTTACTGATCGCTGCACTGCTGTATACTGTCGAATTAAGAAACTGGAATAAAGGAAACTGGACACGATTTTTCACCATCTTAGGAAAAAATCCTTTATTTATATACCTATTATCAGAAATACTGCTGATCCTTCTTTTTATGATTCAGGTGGATGCCAACACTAGTTTTTATGCCTGGGTAAACAATGTATTTTTTCAGGCGATCGCACCCGGAGCCATCGGCTCCCTTTTATTTGCCATCGCATTTATGATGGTGTGCTGGACTATAGGTTGGATACTGGATAAAAAAAACATTTATATACGTGTATAACTTAATCTAAGAGTATGAATGATTCCTCAAGAAGAAAATTTCTAAGAAATCTTACCGGGTCGGCTGCTGCAGTGGCGATGGCATCTTCTGCATTTGCAGGAGAGGACAACCAGAATTATATTGAATTGTTAAGAAGGCACCGCATCAGCAGCAATGACCATATTAATCTCGGATTGATAGGTGCAGGTGGGATGGGAACCCAGGATACCATCACTGCCTTAAAAGTGCCGGGAATTAAACTGGTGGCTG
This sequence comes from Chitinophagaceae bacterium, assembly GCA_043753245.1. Lineage (GTDB taxonomy): Bacteria > Bacteroidota > Bacteroidia > Chitinophagales > Chitinophagaceae > Flavitalea. The sequence goes on along the minus strand of JAYUXA010000004.1, from coordinate 4,153 downwards.
TTTGTGATCTTTACGACGGCCGGTTGAAAGATGCTAAAACAAAATGGGGAACGGATCTGTTTACTACGCGCAGTTATAAGGAACTGTTGAATCGTAAGGATATTGATGCCGTGATCATTGCCACTCCCGATCATTGGCATCAGCAGATATCCATTGATGCCCTGCGCGCTGGTAAGCACGTGTATTGTGAAAAACCGATGGTGCATGCCATAACCGAAGGCCCGGCAGTGATCGCTGCACAAAAGGAAACCGGAAAGATATTTCAGGTAGGCAGTCAGGGTGTTTCCTCTCTGGGAAATGAAAAAGCAAAGCAATTATTAAAAGAGGGTGCTATAGGAGAATTGAATTATGCGGAAGGATTCTGGGCACGTCATTCCCCTGCAGGTGCATGGCAGTACCCGATTCCGGCAGATGCATCGGCTTCCACGGTAGACTGGGATAACTTCGTGAGCAACACGAGCAAACGGGAATTTGATGCGCTTCGTTTTTTCAGGTGGCGGAATTACCTGGATTACGGAACAGGCATGGCAGGAGATCTTTTCGTTCATTTATTTTCAAGCCTGCATTTTATTACGAATTCTTTTGGACCCAATAAAGTGTACGCCGCAGGCGGATTGCGGTACTGGAAAGATGGCCGGGAGGTGCCCGACGTATTACTGGGTATATTTGATTACCCCAGTGCGCAGGCGCATTCTGCATTTAATCTTTCGCTTCGTTGCAATTTCGTAGATGGAACAAGCGGTACTACTTATTTAAAGCTTGTAGGCAGTGAAGGATCCATGGACGTAACCTGGGATAGTGTTACGTTAAAGAGAAATAAAACTACTGAGCCGGATGATCCTTTTTTAATAGAACAGATGAAAAAAGCAGGAACACCACTGAGTTCCCGCAAACGAATACTGGCACCGCAGGAATATACTTTCGAAGCGGAGAAAGGATACCTGGGCGGTCCGTACGATCATTTTGAAAATTTCTTCCATGCCATCAGAAGCGGCGGGAAGATAACAGAAGATGCTGTATTCGGATACCGGGCTGCGGCACCTGCATTGTTATGTAATGACAGTTACAATAAAGACACGGCAATGCTCTGGAATCCGGAAAAAATGCAACTGATGAAAAAATAATACCGGTAATAAATTATCGGATCACGTTCATATATCGACCCATCCAATAGGGAAGAAGCCAGAATACCGGCTCCTTTTCTGTGTCCGGTACACCTTCTATAGCCGCCCAGGGATTTTTGTCCCAGCGCACCACCGCCCGTTCACCTGGAGGAGGAAGAAGGTCTGTCTGCACATCATCGAGTACAGGGTGGCGGACGATTTTCACATCCTCCCGTTTGGTGTGATCGACCGTCCAGTTGATCAGGTCGAGAGGAGTATCTGTAAGAAAATCGACAGAAGCCTCTAATCCGGTTATTTTATTTCTTGCATAACTGTATAAAAAATTAAAGAGCGGATTTTTATCTATTCTTCTTCCCTCCATCCATCTGTCTATATGTTGCTCGTAAAATTTCAGCAGTTGTGGATCTTTCTCGCAATGTAAAAGTATCGGGTATAGGTATGCCTGCATGGTGAGGTCGTAATAAATAAACCAGGCAGGGTTCTGCTCCGGGATTTTATCCATATTATCCAGGTAATGTTCTTTCTCAATAAGGTAGAGGTATTTATCCTGGTATTTCTGATCTCCGGTTATATAATAGGCCAGTTTTAAAAATGCCAGTATTTCAAAAGAGTTCTGATACTGGTCAGGTTTCCATTCCGGATTTCTGTTAAGCTCATCCGGCGACCATACCGACCAGCGGGTATGCGTGCCATCGATATCCATCATATTTAAATTATTATTCAAAAGATGGTCCACGATTGTGGCTACATGTTTACGCACTGCCTTTTTTTCTGTTTCATCTGCAGCTAATTCATAGTAAAAATAATAGCCCATAAAATGACCACACCATTCATCGCTGCTGGCGTCCCCTTTCCATAACCATTTACCGTCTTTTGATTTTCTCCATCTGGTTTCTACGGGCTTTACGCGCGGATCTTTCACCAGTTCTTCTGCTTTTTCTATACTCGAATACGTTCTGTTAGTATCGTGGATCCGGGCAGCCCAGGAAATTGGTACGATGCTCCTGGCAAAATATCCACCACCCGTAATCACCTGCAATTCTTTTAAAAATCCGAAGGCTTTTGCTGCTTTTATTCTGGCGTCCGGATCTTTTGTGGTAGCGTACCGGAAGGATTCCATTGCGAGATAATTACCGGTATACTCACCATCATTGTCGTCATCTTCCGGCATCCAGGAACTGGTATCACCGGCAATCTTCAGATGGCACTGCCCTGCAATCCAGGGTTCACGGATATGCCTGTTCATTAAAATAGTATAGAAATAATTTTCTTTAGAGGCAAGGGTCATGGATCTTTTTTTTATTGCACTGATGCCATTTGCTGTGGCAATCCATGCAGTGCCTTCTTTATCGAAACAGATATCATTGACCTGATCATCCATCAGCCACCTTTTTGTAAAACGCAAAGAATGGGAACCATCTTTTTTATAGCGTACGATACCGGTGTTCGTTCCGATCCACATGGTACCATCAGCAGACTGGCTGATGCAGTTGGTATGGATAGAGGGGCAACCTTCGCGGGGAGTGATCATCCTGACGGATCTTTCATTGCGGAGTACGGAAATTCCACCCAGGCCTGCCGTCCAGACAGAACCACTGTCATCTAATGTGATTCCTTTGAGCGCAGCACTGAGCAGCAAAGCAGTGGTGTGGATGTAGGTGGTGCCTTTGGAGCTGCAATGGTACAAACCTACATCTGTAGCGGCCCACAATCCATTACGCTGGTCGGATATAAGTTTACGTACCGATTTCGCTATACGGTACTCTTTTTTTATAAAGGAAGTTCCATAGTACCACCATATTCCACCGGGTCCGGCGGCATAAACACCTTCCGGCGAACTGCACAATACAGATACGGGGCCTTCTGTGCCTGCCATCTTTTTCACTTTGCCGGAACTATAAACATATACTCCCTGCCAGGTGGCTATCCACACCCCGGAATTTTTATTCCACAGTACCGCATAAGCCGGGTTTGGTTTTGCAGTAACGGGAAAGACGGACTTCCAGGTTTTCTTTCCATTTTTTTTGATAAATACTCCGTTAGGTGTAGCTATCCATACGTTAAGGTCATCATCTGCAGTAATACTTCTCACTTCGTTGGATAACTTATTGTTGCCAACCGAATATCCCTGGTGAATTTCCTGGTTAAACAGTGTATCCACGAAGACAGGCTGACTAACGCTATCGGTTACCTGAAATAGTAGCAACAATAAAAAATAGTTCATGCAAAGAAGATTATTCAATTACCTTAAGATACCTGGCCATCCAGTAGGGCAGGAGGTATTCATCACCGGCGAGTTCGGTCATACCGTGTTCACCATCGTCCAGTTCAAATGCATTTGTATTGTGCCGGTGCATAGGTGCTTCATTTGGCGGAAGAAGCACTTTTGTGAGCTGGTTCCTGAAGTTTGGAGGCAGGAGTACAATATCCTTTCTATGTGAATTTTTTACATCCCAGCGCACCAGGTCTATCGGAAATTCACGAAGATGCCAGAGAGTGGATTCGTTGTCGAAAGCTCCACCCGTACCCAGGCTGATCAAATTCCATACGGCATTTCTTTCTGGTTTTTCTATATTCCAGTGATCCCTGATCACTGCAGCATATTTTTGCCGGAGTGTTGTATCAAAAGCCGTCCTGTACAATACCCAATAGGTTAAAAAGGCCATTTCATCGTCTGAATGATTCCATCCTCCGTCACCAAGGTCGATGCCTTTGTGCAATACATTTTTAGTTGACCCGATCTTATAACAGGAGATCTGTATATTTTTCAGATACCCGTGTGAATTCATCAGCCGCAAGGCTTCCTTTTTGTAGATAGGTTTTCCGGTAAGCCGGTAGCCGAGTTGCAAGCCGGCTATAATGGTGGTGCTGCCCAGTTTGCGGTCATCGACGGTTTCAGGAAATGAATTGATGTATTCAGGATTCCACCTGCCCCAGAGCGTAGGTTTGCCATCGAAATCGATCAGGTAATAATTGTTATTAATAATATGCATCAGGATCTTATCAATAAAAACAGCGATCCTTTTTTT
>JAYUXA010000003.1:0-10271 GCA_043753245.1 Chitinophagaceae bacterium | reverse complement strand
CATTCTTTGAACCTACAGAAATGACTATCCTTCCAAATCTGGACATCCTTATTGCCCAGCGCCGGGGAGAAATTATGCTGTATAAAAAGGGTGACACTTCCCTTACACAGGCCGGGTATATTCATGTTTATCATAAGGCGATGGTGAATAATGTCAGTGCCGAAGAAGGCCTGGTGGGCATACAATGTGATCCCGATTTTGATAAAAATCATTTCGTGTATGTTTTTTACAGTCCTTTCGACACTTCTGTTAACAGGCTTTCCCGGTTTACATTTACAAATAATAAAATAGACAGCACTTCAGAAAAAATTATCCTGCAGTTTTATTCTCAGCGAAATATTTGCTGTCATACCGGCGGATCCATTGCATTTGGCAACGACAGGATGCTTTTTGTATCGGCAGGGGACAACTCTACTCCTTTCGACGAACCCCGTCAGAAATACACCAGCAAAGGTTACGCACCACTGGATGACCGCAAAGGTCATACACAATATGATGCCAGAAGGAGTGCAGGCAATACGAACGATCTGAGGGGAAAAATATTAAGAATAAAGATCAGGGAAGATGGTGGCTACGATATTCCCGAGGGCAATTTATTTAGTAAAGGAATGGACGGAACAAGACCTGAAATTTATGTGATGGGCAACAGAAATCCATACCGTATCACAGTAGATCAACTAACCGGATTTTTATATTGGGGAGAAGTGGGTCCCGACGCTAGTACGGACAGTGCCGGCAGGGGTCCCCGGGGATATGATGAAATCAATCAGGCAAAAAAAGCAGGCTATTTTGGCTGGCCTTTATTTGTAGGCAACAACTATCCCTACTCAGAATATGATTATGCTACCGGAAAAAAAGGAATGGAGTTTGACCCCGCTAAACCAGTAAATAATTCAAAAAACAATACCGGATTAAAACTATTACCAGCAGCACAACCTGCATTTATTTATTATCCTTACGCGGCATCTCCCGAATTTCCACAGGTAGGTTCCGGTGGTAGAAACGCTATGGCTGGTCCGGTATTTAACCGATCTCTATATTCCAATGCGGGCACCCCGGCATATTATGATGGTAAATTATTTATCTATGATTTTATCCGTGGCTGGATCAAAGTGATCACCATGCTGCCTGATGGCAGTTTTGATAAGATGGAACCGTTTATGGAACATACCCGGCTCAATTCTACTATAGATATGGAAATGGGACCTGACGGCAAATTATATGTCCTGGAATATGGAAGCGGTTGGTTTTCCAGGAATTCTGATGCGGCTTTGTCCAGAATAGACTTTGATAGTTCTATCAAGGCTAAACCAATTACAACTGCTGCGGTGCAGGAGCCTAAACCATCTGTAGATTCAGCTCAGTTTAAACAAGGTCACCAGCAACCAAAAGATAGCCTGGACGGAAAAATGATCATGGCGAACCTGGATTGTAAAGTATGCCATAAGACGGATGAAAAGTCGGTAGGGCCGTCTTTTGCGGAAGTGGCAAAAAAATACGGAAAGAACAGTCATGACATTAACTATTTAGCCAGGAAAATAATCAATGGTGGAGGTGGTGTATGGGGACCAACAGTAATGCCGGCACATCCTGCTTTACCTGTGAGCGATGCCAGCAAGATCGTGGAATGGATTCTTTCATTAAAGAAAAAATAAATTCGCAGTATCAGCATGGCTTTTAATTCCGGTAAAAAGGATGGATGCGCAGGACGAATTTATCAAAATCACGACTGATGATATGCAGCGTGGTATCGAGGCTCTGGTATTCATCATAGAGGTAGTTGTGTCTGCCAACAGTATCATCGGATAAATGGCCGGGGTCACTTCTTTGAACTTTGATCTTTCCTACATGTTTTTTGATCAATTGCTTGAGATCGTGAATGTTGATCAGTTGGATATGAAGTTGATTGTGAAGATGCTCTATCTCCAGCAGAATGTCGCGGTTGGTCTGATTACAGGCTACGTCTAACAAAACCTGCTGATGATTTGTAAATCGTTGCCTGAATGAACGTAAGGTGTCCCGCCAGAGCGAACATTCACCGGATAAACGTCCAACTTCTGTCGTAGTAACCATTGGAGGATGAATTTGAGTTGTGAAACAAAAAAATCCAGGGTTCGGAAAGCAGATAATGAATTTAAGAAAAAAAAGGGGGAAATCGAAAAAATTAACAGCCCTGGACAGTCGGGACAAGATGAATTTGCTGTAATTCGCACTTATTACGGTCTCTAAAGCATGTGCAAGTCATTCCAAGATAAGGTAAATTTGCTTTAATTCATACTGACTATCGTCTCGAAAGCACGTGCAAGACAGTCCGGATAAGCTGAACTTGCTGTAATCGTAATGACTACGGGCTCTTAAGCATGTGCAAGTCTTTCCACGATAAGGTGAATTCGCTGTAATTCATACTGACTAGGATCTTTTTTTTGCCCCGGCAGATAACAACTACATCCGATGTATATTTTATCCCAATTCCGATTTAAGGAATTGGGATAAAACTATTTAATTATTGAAGTACTATCGGAATTATTTTCCTTTTCGAATTTACAACGATCTCCAGAAAATATAAGCCTTTGGCAAATCTGGTGATATCCAACCTGTTCACGTGATCCTGCACGCTGGTCACCATCATGCGTTTTCCCACTGCATCATAGACTGTTACCCTTGCTGCTTTTGAAGGCAGTGCTGCCAGTAAGATATTGAATATGCCCGTGGTAGGATTAGGGGTGCATACGATCTTTACTTCTCCGGCCTTATCATCGTCCGCTAACGGAATAAAGTAAAAAGGAACAGACGTATTTTCACATCCAAGCCCGTTAAATGTCGTTACCGTATAATACCCGGATGTAGTAACTCGAATATTTTTTCCAGCTGCATTGGTAATCCGTTTTCCTTCGAGATACCATTTGTAAGAAGCCGCATCCTGTGCGATAAGGGTGTTTTTTTGCTGGCTGATCACTGGCTTTGCCATACTGTCAAGTGTTACATAAATACTGTCTTCAACAGTTACCATACATTTCGTAACGGCTACTTTATACCATCGGTTTGACACAGGAGATAAAGTGGGATTGCGTACAGTGTAATCGGAAAGTCCCAATGCAGGTGTCCAGGCGTACTGACCGCCAGTTACCAACGCATCGAGCACTGTTGAACCACCCACGCAAACTTTAACCGCGTCCGCAATAGCTATTGAATGAATGGTATTCGTTACAGTAACCTTCTTTGTTTTTGTTGAGGTGTTGCCATTAGATGAGGTAATGAGCAATCTCACATTAAAATTATTTGCTGTGGCATAGCTATGAGCCGGATTTTGAAGAGTAGATGCCGTTCCATCACCAAAATCCCAGTTCCACGATACAACAGACTGACCACATAAGGCAACACTGCTATCTTTAAAATTAACGGCAACCGGTAAACAGGTTCCTGTACTGGTATACCCCCATGCAGCAACCACTGACGCCGCAGTAGTCATTACCACCGTGTCTTTTCCTTCGCATCCCCCGACCGTAACAATTACAGAATAAACACCGTCATCAAAGACTGTGATCTGCTGAGTAGTTTCGCCGGTGCTCCATAAGTAAGTGGCACCTGCATTAGCCGCATCAAAGGTGATAAAATCGCCGAAACAAATTGTTGTGTCTATGCCGAGATTAACCGAAGGCAGCAGCACTGGTGCTACAGTCACCTTGCGGCTGCGGACGGTGGTATTAAAATTATTATCAGTTATGGTTAAACGAACGGTGAAGGCACCATCAGAAGTAAACGCATGCAACGGATTTTGCTCGATAGAGGTTGTACCGTCTCCAAATTGCCAGAGCCAGTCTGTAATAGTACCTGAACAGGAACTCGATGCATCCGTAAACTGGTAATTTACCGGCATGCAACCACTGCCTTTTACAAAAGAAAAATCTGACCACAACTCTGGTTTCAGGGTCACTTTTACTGAATCGTCCGTAGAACATCCGTCTTTTGTGACGGTGAGATAATACATACCACCATCATAGACAGTGATATCAGCAGTTGTTTCGCCGGTGCTCCAGTTATAATCTGCTCCCGGATTGCCTGCTGCTAAATCAAGAGCGCTGCCATCACATAGTATCTGATCCGCACCGAGTTCCACAACAGGTGTTTGAAATCCGGTAACTATTACTGATTTAGAAACTGTAAAAGTGGTGAGGTCGCTTTTTGTAACTTTTAATAGAACAGTATACGTGCCGGGAGACAAATAATCGTGTGAAGGGTTCATTACCGATGAAGTTAATCCGTCTCCAAAATCCCATTCCCAGCCCGTGACCGTTCCTCCACAAGCTGACGATGTTTGAGTGAAATCTGTTTTTATTGGTGAACACCCCCCGGCGGTGGAGTAGGTAAAGTTCGCCGTGAGTAAAGGATCACGTGTTATTGCTATAGTATCTTTTGCTACACACCCGTCGTTGGTAACGATCACAGAAATAGTACCGGATAATAAGGTAGATATGGTAGCACTGGTGCTTGACTGGCTCCATAAATAGGTAGCTCCTGCTGTAGTGGCATTCAGTAAAACAGCAGTTCCTGCACAGGTAGTAATGTCACTACCGAGGTTAACCGAAAAATTACTGCCTACCGTTATATAATTAGGTATCGTCAGGGTATGGTTATTCCCAAGCTGTGTTACTACCGACATCGTTACACTGTATTTACCCGGGGAAGCATAGGTATGGGAAATTACCGGAGTGTTGGATGAGGGAGAAACAGTTCCGTCCCCGAAATCCCAGACATAAAGGATAAACCCGTCGCCGCTATTCGAAAAAGTCCAGTCGGTAAATGTAGTGGTTAACGTTTGACAACCTACCGTTTGGGAAGCATCAAAGTCCAGTATCGGAGCTGGCGGCCCCCCGGCAAGGGAATACAGCGGTGCACAGAATAGTGTGAAGAACAAAACGGGTAGCATTGTTTTCATAGAAATATTTTTGGATTTCGGATATTAAAAAACAAAGTACAATGTATAGTTGGTATTTTATAGCATTTTTACATTTCTTATCTTTGGTTCCTTGATCACTCAGCAAACTATACAGCAAATACTGTCGCGGATAGATATTATCGAGGTAATCGGCGGATTTGTACGATTGAAGAAACGTGGGGTAAACTACCTCGGGCAGTGTCCTTTTCACAACGAAAAAACCCCTTCTTTCACGGTATCTCCTACTAAGGAGATCTACAAATGCTTTGGCTGCGGCAAAAGTGGAAATACGATCAGTTTCCTCATGGAGCATGAGAAGTATACATATGCTGAAGCACTCAAATGGCTCGCGAATAAATACGGAGTAGAGGTAGAAGAAACCAATACCAGCCCTGAAATTAAACTGCAGCAACAGGCAGCGGAAAGCCTGTACATCATCAATTCTTTTGCGCAAAAATATTTTTCAGATATTTTATTTTCCGATGAACGTGGAAGGGATATCGGCCTTGCGTATCTAAAGGAAAGGGGTTTCCGGGAAGACATCATTGAAAAGTTTCAGCTGGGCTATTGCCTTCAGGATAAGGATGCCTTTGCACAGGCAGCGGTTAAAGCACAGTACAGTGTGGACTATCTTCAAAAAAGCGGCCTTGTGGTGATGCGTGATGAACGGCCTGCTGATAATTACCGTGGCAGAATTATTTTTCCGGTGCACAACCAGTCTGGAAAAATACTGGGATTCGGGGCCAGGATCATTGGAAAAAATGATAAGGCTCCCAAGTACATCAACACACCGGAAAATGAATTGTATGTAAAAAGCAAAATATTATACGGTTCTTTTTTTGCAAGGCAGGCCATTGATAAAAATGATGAGTGTCTGCTTGTAGAAGGATACACAGATGTTATTGCACTGCACCAGGCAGGTATTGAAAATGTAGTGGCTTCCGGTGGAACTTCGCTTACTCCCGACCAGTTAAGGCTAGTGAAAAAATATACCAATAACCTTACTATCCTATACGATGGGGATGCGGCAGGTATAAAGGCCGCTATGCGGGGACTGGATTTAGCGCTGGAAGAAAGCCTTAATGTTCAATTGGTACTGATCCCCGATGGTGATGACCCGGACAGTTATGTTGGTAAGATCGGTCCCGCCCGGTTCAGGGAATTTGTAAAGGTAAATAAAAAAGATTTTATTCTTTTTCAGCTCGATGTATTGTTAAAAGAAGCTGGTAACGACACTGCCAGGAAAGCTGCGCTGGTCAGCACCATGGCGGAAACCATCGCTAAAATAAACCGCGTTGAAGATTTTACAAAACAGCAGGATTACATCAGGAAATCTGCTGCCCTTTTAAAAATTGAAGAGACCGGGCTGAATAATCTGGTCAATAAATACATCCGGGATAAGATCTCCCGGCAAGAATCAAAGGCCATTGACCTACCCCCTTCCTCCTTAAACGAATCGGGGCAGGATATTGCGGATACCGATATCCTTTCGCTTCTTCAAAAAGATGAAATACACGAGAGGGCTATTGTAAAATGTCTGATTGAATTTGGAATGAAGGAATGGAACGATCAGCAAAAGGTAGCCGACTTTATAATCGGGGAATTCTATGACCAGCACCTTATTGATGACCAGTACCTCATCGCAATCATGGATGTTTTCAAGCTGTGGTATGAGCAGGGGATCGAACCCGGCTCAAAAAACTTCCTGTACTATGAAGATCAGCAGATGAGTGCTGCTGTAGTGGGACTAATGGATTTTCCTTATGAGGTAAGTCCCTTCTGGAAAGAACATTTTGAGGGAAAAATTAAAACACGGGAAGACCTGTACAAAGAAGAAATTCTTTCCACCGTTAACTACCTGAAACTTCGTAAGATCAAAAAACTGATCGAAGAGAATCAGAAAGACCTGGAGCATTTAACTTCTTCTGCAGACCAGATGATGGTCATTCAGACCCACCAGCATCTTAAACAAATGGAAATGGAACTGCTCAGGCCCATTGGTACGGTTATTCTTAAGTAAGGCGGTAATAATCTCCGCTTTGGCTCTGACATCCTGTCATTTTAGCCTTATCTTTGCGGGTTCAATTAAAGGGTGAATGCTGAATCGGACGGATAACAATAAGCATAATGAATCCCTGCAGGGAAAAGCATACGCTCCTTTCTTGCAGGAAACCAACCATTACCAAAAAAAATTCTACATAGAAAGTTACGGATGTGCCATGAATTTTGCTGACAGTGAAATTGTTGCCTCTATATTAAACGATAGTGGATTTGGTGCAACCCGAAACTTCCTGGAGGCCGATCTGATCTTCCTGAATACCTGTTCCATCCGTGACAAAGCTGAACAGACCGTAAGAAAAAGACTGCTGGATTTCAGGATAATTAAAAAGCAAAAGCCCGAAGCGCTCATAGGAGTATTGGGTTGCATGGCAGAAAGACTTAAAGCAAAGTTGCTGGAAGAAGAAAAGCTGGTAGATCTCGTTGTTGGTCCGGATGCTTACCGCTCCCTGCCTGCGCTGATCATGGAAGCAGAAGGTGGGCAGAAAGGAGTGAATGTTTTATTAAGCCGTGATGAAACCTATGCAGACATCTCCCCCGTTAAATTGGATTCGAACGGAGTAAGTTCTTTTGTCAGCATTATGCGGGGATGCAACAATATGTGTTCGTTCTGTGTAGTTCCTTTTACCCGGGGTCGTGAACGTAGCCGTGACCCTCATTCCATTTTACGGGAGTCTAAAGAATTGTTTATGCAGGGTTACAGGGAGATCACGCTTCTGGGACAGAATGTGGACAGCTATTACTGGACACCGGAAGATGGGATCAGCCATGGGTGGGGCAAACCTGTCACATTTGCGGCCTTGCTGGAACAGGTTGCACTCATCGATCCGCTTCTGCGGGTTCGGTTTTCCACTTCTCATCCTAAAGATATAACAGATGAAGTGCTGCATGTAATGGCCAGGCATGCAAACATCTGTAAAAATATTCACCTGCCCGTACAAAGCGGTTCTAACCGTATCCTTCAATTAATGAACAGAAGTTACACCAGGGAATGGTATAAGGCAAGGGTAGAACGTATTCGCGAACTGTTGCCGGGATGTGGTATTACTTCTGATATTATCGCAGGATTTTGCAGTGAAACAGAAGAAGAACACCAGGAGACGCTGGATCTGATGAGCAGCAGCAAGTATGATTTCGGGTATATGTATTTTTACAGTGAACGTCCGGGAACACTTGCTGCAAGAAGATATGCCGATGATATTCCGGAAGAGATCAAAAAGAGAAGGCTGACAGAAATTGTTGCTTTGCAAAGGCGTTTATCCGAGCGAAGCAATCAGGCAGATGTTACTAAAACCTTTACGGTACTGGTAGAAGGAAATTCAAAAAAAAGCAATGAGGAGTGGATGGGCCGGAGCAGTGAAAACAAGGTAGTGGTATTTCCCAAGAACGGGATCGTGCAAAAAGCAGATTATGTACAGGTAAGGATAACGGGCTCTACAGGTGGAACATTATTAGGCGAGATCATACAGAAAAGATAAGATGGAAATTCAAAGTATTAAAAACAGGTTTGGAATAATTGGCAATTCACCAACACTTAATTTTGCTCTGCAGGTAGCATCGCAGGTATCCAATACAGATCTTACTGTATTGATATTTGGGGAGAGCGGCGTGGGCAAAGAAGTATTTTCACAGATCATACATGCATTGTCTGCCAGAAAACACAATCCATTCATAGCAGTCAATTGCGGTGCAATACCTGAAGGCACTATTGATTCGGAGTTATTCGGACATGAAAAAGGATCTTTTACAGGGGCCGTTGACAGCCGCAAAGGATATTTTGAAACCGTTAGCGGAGGAACCATATTTCTGGATGAGATTGGTGAAATGCCGCTGGGCACACAGGCAAGATTACTAAGAGTGCTGGAAACCGGAGAGTTTATTCGGGTAGGTTCCTCGAAAGTTCAAAAAACTGATGTTCGTGTCATCGCAGCATCAAACAAAGACCTTCTCGATCTTAACCAGCAGGGTAAATTCAGAGAAGATTTATACTATCGCTTAAGTACAGTGCCGATCAGGGTTCCTGCACTTCGCGACCGGCAGGAAGATATTATTATTTTGTTCAGAAAATTTTCAGCCGATTTCGCCGAGAAATATAAAGCCATTCCCGTTCAGCTGGATGAAGAAGCACGAAATATGTTAATTAATTACCGCTGGCCCGGGAATGTACGTGAATTGAAGAATATTGCAGAACAGGTATCTGTGCTTACCGTGGATAAAATGGTTACCGGACGAGATTTAAAACGTTTTCTGCCGGAAAGAGAAAACCGATTGCCGGTATTATCCTCTAATGGTAATTCCGGGGCTGGAGAGTTTGCCAACGAAAGAGAGATTTTATACAAGCTTTTTTTTGATATGAAAAAAGATGTGAATGAATTAAAGAAGATGTTTTTTGAGATCATGCAAAACCCTTCCATTTCTTCACAGCATGCTTCGATGGTAAAAGAATATAAAGATTTTCAGCCACAGGAAATGGCTCCGGGCAATGGGATCCAGCAGCCGCAAAGTTCTCAGGTATTGCTGCACCACGATGGCATCGACCATCATGAAGAAGTGGAAGAGTCGCTGAATATAATGGATAAAGAAAAAGAACTTATTGAAAAAGCATTAAAAAAACACAGAGGCAAACGAAAAGATGCTTCTTCAGACCTAGGTATTAGTGAACGAACATTATACAGGAAACTAAAAGAATACGATATTAAAGAGTGAGTGACTATGAAAGTATTTTATTTATTAATAGTAAGTCTTTTTGGTATCAGCGGTTGTTATTCTTTTAAAGACGTGAGCATACCTCCTGATGTGAAAACAGTCCGCGTAAGTTATCTGGAAAACAGGGCCTCTTATATCAACCCTCAGTTAAGTCCCCAGCTGACTGAACGGCTGCGTCAGAAAATAAATAACCAGACCAGGCTCACGCTGATTACCGGGGAGGATGCACATTATGATATCAGCGGGTCTGTAACGGGTTATAATGTAAGTACCGCAGGTATTTCGGATCAGCAGGCAGCAACCAACCGGCTTTCTGTTACCGTGCATATTATATTTAAAAACAGGCTGGATGAAAAAGCAAATTTCGAAGCCGATGTGCTTCGCAACTTTGATTTTAATGCCAACCTTAGTCTGCAGGCGGCTGAAGCACAACTTTCGGAGGACATCCTGAAAAATATGACTGACGAAATTTTTAACCGAATCTTTTCAAACTGGTAAATCGCTGCATGCAAAAAGAAATCAGTGTCATATCGAAACATTTATTCAATAAAGACAACCCTGGTGAACTGGA
>JAYUXA010000002.1:0-4918 GCA_043753245.1 Chitinophagaceae bacterium | reverse complement strand
TAGAAAAGGGAGAGCCGGAACAGTATGCTAATTTTATTCTTAAAGGGCTGGCCAGGAAATTTTTTTATAAAGGCGAGGAAGAGATCATTACTCAGCTGGCCAAAGAAGGAGAGCTCATCAGTTCTTCCGTATCGTTTTTATCCGGAACACCATCCTTATATGTAGTTGAAACGATCGAACCTACTACCTTCTTATCCTTTAGCAGGGAAAATATTGAAAAGCTTTATGAAGAAGACCGGAAATGGCAGCGGCTTGGAAGATTGATCATTACCGATCTCTTTCTTCAAAAAGAAACCTGGGATCTGGAACGCATTCTGTACAGTACCCAGGATCGGTTTGTACGTTTTTTAAGCACTAATTCTAATCTTTTTCAACGTGTTCCGCAAAAATACCTGGCGTCCTATCTTAATATCCAGCCGGAAACGTTCAGCAGGCTAAAACACCTGCTCCGAACCCGCAGTACAACCAGTAATTCTGCAGTTTCGCTATAAATTATGGACCAGACCAATTTAGATGTTAATAGGTATTCCGGCTTTATTTATTCGTTTATCCGGCAATACATAGAGCTTCCCGAGGAGGAATTTCAAAAATTCCTGCCACTGCTGGAAGTTCGTGTTTTCGGAAAAAAAGAAATTGTGCTCCGCTATGGGCAAACCGATGACTACCTTAATCTGATCGTAACAGGGCTCGTTAGAAAATATGTGCTGGCAGGAAAAAATGACATCACTCTGCAACTGGCAACAGAGGGCCACCTGATCCAATCGGAAGTTTCTTTTCATACGCGTGTGCCCTCCACCGTTATGCTGGAAACAATTGAACCCACTGTACTTATTTCAATGGGGTATAACAATGTACACTATGCGCTGGATACTATTCCTGTAACCGAAAAGATCGGCAGGGAAATGATCACTTCTATGTTTCTTAAAAAGGATGCGCATTATTTTTCTCAACTCAACCATACCACACGGGAGCGTTTTCTGATGTATCTGAAACAACATCCGCTTATGCTGCAGCGTGTGCCTCAGAAAATTCTTGCTTCGTACCTGGACATAAAACCGGAAACATTCAGTCGTCTGAAACACCTGCTTAAGAAATAACCGGCTTCTTTTTCCGTAATGGATAGAGCACAATATATCCAAGCAGAATAACCAGTCCGCACGAACATACCACGATTACCGACTTCCACACCAGATTGCCCTGCGTATTAAAAAAAGCAGCAGCAGTAGCATACAATAAATTTACATTCAGCACCACCAGAACAATAGCTACAAGCCATGCTGCTATTTTAACCACAGGTTTAATGGCAAATACACCCATCGTTGTTTTGTCGCTCACAAAATGTATCAAAGGGATCACGGCAAAACCCAGCTGCATGCTAAGAATCACCTGACTGAAAATAAGCAGTTCATTCACTTCATTTTCACCGTAAAGTGCTATGACGATCACAGCCGGAACTATAGCCAGCAACCTGGTGATTAATCTGCGCAGCAATGGGTTGATACGCAGTTTAAGATACCCTTCCATCACAATCTGTCCGGCAAGTGTGCCGGTAACCGTGGAGCTCTGGCCGGCTGCAATCAATGCAATAGCAAAAACAATTGGGGCAACGCCTGAGCCAAGCAATGGAGCAAGAAGGGTATGGGCATCTTTAATTTCTGCCACATCGGTACGGCCTGCCTTAAAAAAAACAGTAGCGGCTAAAACCAGGATAGCGGTATTTACAAAAAAAGCAATGTTGAGGGCTATAGCAGAATCAATGAAATTAAATTTCAGTGCCTGTTTTATTCCACCTTCACTTTTTCGGATCTTACGTGTTTGCACCAGTGCCGAATGCAGGTATAAATTGTGCGGCATTACCGTTGCACCAATGATCCCTATGGCAATGTATAAGGCTTCCTCGTTCGGAATGGATGGAATAAGACCGGTGGCCACTTCCGCCAGATCAGGTTGGGCAAGAAGAATTTCGAATAAAAACGAAATACCTACAATCCCTACAAGGGTTATAATAAAAGCCTCCACCGTACGCATTCCCAGCTTTTGAAGAAACAACAGTAAAAAGGTGTCCAATACCGTGATACTGACTCCCCATATCAGGGGCAATCCTGTAAGCAATTGTATACCGATCGCCATGCCGAGTACTTCTGCCAGGTCGGTAGCGGCAATGGCAATTTCTGCCAGAATATACAGGATGAAATTAACGCCTTTTGGATATGCCTCCCGGTTGGCCTGTGCAAGATCGCGCTGCCTCACCACCCCTAGCCTGGCAGCAAGACTTTGTAATAAAAGAGCCATGAGGTTACTCATCAGCAGCACCCAGATCAGGGTATATCCGAATTTACTTCCCCCTGCAAGATCCGTGGCCCAGTTGCCGGGATCCATATATCCCACACTGACCAGGTATGCCGGTCCGAAAAAAGAAAGCACTTTTTTCCAGTTTTTATTCTGCGCTCCCGTATCTACAGTGCCGTGCACTTCACTCAGGGAAGTGTCTGATGAATAATTATTCTTCATGGGTTACAAAAACATTTTTAGCCACATTTTCACTGACTGTTATCGGAGGCAGGTTCCTGACCTTTATTTCAAGCGAGTTATCGAAAGAGAATTTCCTTTTGATCTCGAGTTTAGTGCCAAGGGACAATCCTTTATGCTTCAGCAGTTCCAGCATTTCTGACGACTGATCGCTGATATTGCATATCGTAGCAGGTACGCTTAATTTAAGTTCAAGCAGGCTGACCTGCTTTTTGGGAGAGATCTTTCCGGCCGCATCCGGGATCGGATCGCCATGGGGATCCGATTTGGGAAAACCCAGAAATTCATCCAGGCGGTCAACAAGTTTTTTACTGGTGATATGCTCCAGCTCTTCGGCCATCTCATGCACTTCTTCCCAACCAAAATTTAGCTTATCCACCAGAAAACATTCCCACAACCGGTGCTTGCGAACGATCTGCAAGGCCAGTTTCCTTCCATCCGGACTGAGTTTAAACCCCTTGTATTTTTCATAAAGAAGGAGTTTCTGGGTTTTCAGCTTCTTGAGCATATCCGTGATAGAGGCGGCCCGGGTATCCAGCTCTTTGGCCAGGTCGTTCGTGGTTACCAAGCCGTCCTCTGCCTGCAAATGAAAGATGGCCTTAAGATAATTTTCCTTGCTCGACGATACTTTCATAAATCCGTATACCTATTTAGTCAATCTAAAATTAAATTTAGGCAAATCTAAAATATTAAGCAATTAAATCATCAGTTTTATTTTCATTGATGAAGTTGAAAGATTAATTTTAAGAGACTAAAGGCCTGTATGATCAACTTATATTCGGGAAGATGTTTATTATTATTTGTGTTTTTTTTAGCAATTGCCTGTTCTGGCTGTAAAAGCAAAACCAAACCATCTCTTTCCGGGGATGAAGTGGTGGATGTTGCTGATTTTCTGAGTGTTTTTCCGGAGGTGTCTCTTCCGGTAGTGATCGGAGATACCACTCTGGCAAAAAAAAGCCTGGATTCCACACTGATCTCCTACCGCGTTTTCAACACCTTCATTCCTGATTCCGTACTAAAAAAAGAGTTCGGCAAATCTAAACCTAAATTATACCCGCTGGGGAAAACCAGGGAAAAAAGAAAGGAATCCTACCTTTTTGTCAAGGCCACCCAGGGTTCCAGGCGTGCAGCATACGTGATCTGTCTGGATAAAAATGACCGTTTTCTCACAGCAATGCCGCTGGTAAAATCCGGACCGGACAATACGTATACTTCTGCATACGGCTCACTCGATAAAAAATTTCAGATCACTACCTACCGGGAAACAAAAACAAAATCAGGTACGCTGAATTTTAAAAGAAATATTTTTATTTATAATGATGCTTCCAAAGAATTTACGCTCATCGTTACGGAACCCGGTCAGGAATCAACAGAAGATATATTAAATCCTCTGGATACGTTTTCGCAAAAAAATAAATTCACCGGTGACTATGTCCTCGATAAAAAGAATTTTATTTCTTTCCGCGACAATAAAAAATCTTCAGACATTAATTTCTTTGTTCATTTTGAAAAAAATAAACGCGAATGTAAAGGGGAGATCAGAGGTACGGCACGTTTTGTGTCTCCCAAAATTGCGCAGTATAAGGAAAACGGAAATCCCTGTACACTGGAATTTGTTTTTAGTCCATCGGCAGTGGTGATGAAAGAAGTAGAAGGATGCGGCTCTTACCGGGACATTAAATGTTTTTTTGATGGAACCTATCCTAAAAAGAAAAAGAAGCCCTCAAAGCCAGTAAAGGCTGCCAGATAACAGTCACCATCTTAAATACAAAAGAACGGACAAATGAATTTTATAAACTATCAGGTACCTTATAAAACAGACGAGCGTTATTCAAAAAAAGTGGCCTATTTCTCTATGGAATTTGCTGTTCACCAGCCCTTGAAAATTTACAGTGGGGGACTTGGTTTTCTTTCCGGCTCTCATCTGCGGAGCGCCTATGAACTGAAGCAGAATATGATCGGTATAGGCATCCTGTGGAAATATGGTTATTATGATCAGGCCCGCAATCAGGACCAGACCCTTCAGGTGACCTGGATGGAAAAAAATTATAGTTTTTTGGAAGATACGGGTATCCGTTTTCAAATAAATATCCATGATCATCCGGTCTGGATAAAAGTGTGGTATCTGAATCCGGAAACCTTTCATTCGGCTCCGCTTTTTCTGATGAGTACTGATCTGCCCGAAAATGATCACATATCCCAGACCATCACCCATCGTTTATACGATAACAATGCGGCTACAAAAGTGGCACAGTTTATCTTACTCGGTGTTGGCGGAGCTAAATTGGTAGATGAGCTGGGCTTTGCTCCTGACCGGTATCATCTTAATGAAGCGCATGGTGTTTCTGCTGTTTTTTATTTATATAAAAAATTCGGCAACGTGGAGGAA
>JAYUXA010000001.1:0-25194 GCA_043753245.1 Chitinophagaceae bacterium | reverse complement strand
AAGAAGCTAAATTTTTTATAGTAGCCGTTCCTACACCGGTTGATAAATACAATGTTCCGGATCTGAAGCCCTTAATTGGTGCTTCGACTACTGTGGGCAACGTATTAAAAAAAGGAGACTATGTGGTATATGAATCCACCACGTATCCCGGTTGTACGGAAGAAGATTGTCTGCCGGTACTTGAAAAATTATCCGGACTTAAAATGGGTATAGATTTTAAACTGGGGTACTCGCCCGAACGTATCAATCCGGGCGATAAAAAGAATACACTGAAGACGGTAGTAAAAGTAGTTTCCGGATGTGATGAAGAATCACTTGATAATATTGCAAAAACATATGAGCTGGTAGTAGATGCAGGTGTTCACCGTGCAAGTTCTATCAAAGTGGCAGAGGCGAGTAAGATAGTGGAAAATACACAACGCGATCTGAACATCTCGCTGATGAATGAACTGTCCATGATATTTGACAAAATGGGCATTAACACTTTTGATGTCATAGAAGCAGCAGGCACGAAATGGAATTTTCTGAAATTTCAGCCAGGCCTGGTGGGTGGGCATTGTATCGGTGTGGATCCTTATTACCTCACCTACAAAGCCGCCGCACTGGGATACGATTCAAAAGTGATCTCCTCCAGCAGGTATGTCAATGATGACATGGCTAAATATGTTGCCCGCAAAATCATTACGCATGTACTTAAAAACTCCAATGAACCCCGCGTACTGGTAAAAGGAGTTACGTTTAAGGAAAATGTAAGCGATATCCGCAACTCTAAAATAGTGGATACCGTGAAAGAACTGCTGCTGTTTAATATCCATGTGGATGTGGAAGATCCTTATGCTCAGGGTGAAGAGGTTCACGAAGAATATGGTCTTAAACTCTGCGAAAAGGAAGGGGACAAATACGATGCGGTGATCGTGACGGTGCCGCACAATACGTATATAGACCTGGACGATGATTATTTTACAAGCATCACCAAGCCGACCGCTATTGTGGCCGATCTGAAAGGTATTTTTAAAAATAAAATAAAAAACAGGCAGTACTGGAGTTTATGACAAATTCTTATCATAAAACGATCCTGCTCACAGGTGGTGCCGGTTTTATCGGTTCGCATGCTGTACGGTTTTTCGTTGAAAAATATCCGTCCTACCGGATCGTTTGTTTTGATGCGCTTACCTATGCCGGTAACCTTGAAAATCTTAAAGCAGTCGAACACGCCTCTAATTATGAATTTTTTAAAGGGGATATAAATTCCGAAGCCGA
Source organism: Chitinophagaceae bacterium (assembly GCA_043753245.1). Classification (GTDB taxonomy): domain Bacteria; phylum Bacteroidota; class Bacteroidia; order Chitinophagales; family Chitinophagaceae; genus Flavitalea. The sequence goes on along the minus strand of JAYUXA010000001.1, from coordinate 23,934 downwards.
TATCACTGACGCGTTTAAACAATTTAATTTTACCCATATTCTTCACCTGGCTGCCGAGAGTCATGTGGACCGGTCCATCATCGACCCTCTTGCCTTTCTGAGAACAAATGTGCTTGGTACGGCGAACTTATTAAATGCCGCCAGAAGTTTTTGGAAAGAAAGTTTCAGGGATAAATTGTTTTATCATGTTTCTACAGATGAAGTGTATGGATCTTTGGGAACCACCGGAAAATTCACGGAGCAAACTCCCTATGATCCGCGATCTCCCTATTCTGCATCCAAAGCTTCCTCTGATCATTTTGTGATGGCTTACCACCATACCTATGGTCTTCCAGTGATGTTGTCCAATTGTTCCAATAATTATGGTTCTCATCATTTTCCGGAAAAACTGATACCACTGTTAATTAATAATATCCAAAACAATAAACCGCTTCCGGTATATGGCAGGGGAGAAAATATCCGTGACTGGCTTTGGGTAGAAGACCATGTTCGGGCAATAGATACCATCTTTCACCACGGAACAATAGGGGAGAAATACAATATCGGCGGTTTAAACGAATGGAAAAATATCGATCTGGTTCATTTGCTTTGCCGGATCATGGATAATAAACTTGGGCGCGAACCAGGAACATCCGCACAGCTCATTCATTTTGTATCTGACCGTCCCGGACATGACCTCCGGTATGCTATTGATGCCACCAAATTAACCACGGAGTTGGGTTGGAAGCCTTCGGTAAGCTTTGACACAGGCCTGGAAAAAACAGTGGACTGGTACCTGGCAAACCAGGATTGGGTGAACCATGTTACATCGGGCGATTATCAGCAATATTACGAGCAACAATATCTCAAGCGTTAAAAACTTATGCCTTTTACTCCAACTATTTTTCCCGGACTGATTGTTATCGAACCTGGTGTTTACGAAGACGGGAGAGGATATTTTTTTGAAGCCTATCATGCAAAAGGCTATGCTGATAATGGCATCCCGATGCATTTTGTGCAGGACAATCAATCCCATTCTTTCTATGGAGTGATCAGAGGGCTTCATTACCAGTCTTTTCCGCATGCGCAGACCAAACTTGTGCGGGTAGTAAATGGTGTTATTGTCGATGTGGTGCTGGATCTTCGGATCGGATCACCTACGTATGGTCAAAGCTTCTCTATCCAGTTATCTTCCGAGAATAAAAAACAATTACTGGTGCCGAAAGGCTTTGCGCATGGATTTTCTGTGCTGAGTGAAAGAGCGGAGGTATTGTATAAGTGCGATGCCTATTACGCAAGAGAAAGCGAGTGCGGCATCGCATACAATGATCCTGCGCTAAATATAAACTGGCAGATACCTGCGGATAAAGCGGTAGTTTCAGATAAGGACCAATTGCTACCTTTATTTAATTCCTATGCAGGTGAGTTCCACGTTGATTCCTGATGGCGATATTATTTGTTTTTCCCTTTCCAGATGGGATGGGAAGGTTTCGTCCCCTGCAAAATCAATAGCCAGGGAACTTTCAAAATCACGCAGAGTTTTTTTTATCGAACATCCGTACTCTTACAAGGATTTCATTAAAGAAAGAAAAGCTTCCCGCACTTATCAGGAAGAGGGCGTTACGGTCATCACTCCACCATTGGTGTACCCCATTAATTTTTTACCCGAAGGCAGGATGTATAATTATTTCTCCGGCCTCAATAACCAGATAATGGAGCGAACCCTTCGCGCGGTCATTCAAAAGAACAACATCACTCATTATATATTTATCAACTTTTTCGATCCGTTTTTTCTCCGGGAAATTCCTGCGGATATTCGTCCTGATTTATTTGTATACCAGTGCATGGATGATCTTTCACAGGTAGCGTATACCAGCAGGCATGGCGTGCAGCTGGAAGAAAAAATTATCCGCCACGCAGATGTTACCTTGTGTACCTCCATCGAACTTACCCGGCTAAAGTCGGCATTTTCAAAACAGGTATATTTTCATCCTAACGCCGCCGACATTGCTTTATTCAACAAAGCTTTCCACCGGACTTTTCGAAAACCACCAGATATGGATTTTCCAGGAAAGAAGATCATAGGGTTTCTTGGGAGCATAGATTACCGCACCGATTTTGATTTATTAGAGGCCGTGGGCCTGTACCATCACGATAAAATAATCTATCTGATAGGTCCGGTAGCAGGAAAAGAATATGAAGCAGTAAGCCGATTACCTAATGTGGTTTTTGCAGGTGCCCGGAAATTATCTGAATTGCCCGCGTATGTCCAGTATTTTGATTGCGCCATTATTCCTTATAAAATTAATGTCCTCACAAAAAGTATCTATCCATTAAAGATCAATGAATACCTGGCCGCTGGCAAACCAGTGATAGCCACCTCTTTTTCTGAGGATATTCAGACATTCAGAGACACTGCTTATATTGCCGGTTCTACGGAAGAATTTATTGCGTTAATTGATACGGTTATTGCAGATGACGATCTTCTCCGGCAACAGGTACGTGTAGCCTCTGTTGCGTCGAATAGTTGGGTAAAACGTGTAGCAGAACTCTGGGTTATCCTGGACCGTGTTTTAAAAGGAAAGTTGCAAAATGCATAACCGCGTAAGAAGATTTGGTTCGGCAAACAGCGAAACTGCTTACATTAAAGTATGCGCTCTTCGCACCTGTTAAAACCGGTCTTCAGACCTTATTTAAATTTATTTGATCGAGGTAATCTCCGTTCTTCCGTGATTGCTTTCCGTTTTTACAATTCCGAAGGAAGGAGCAAACCACTCAGTTCCCTCGATATTTACGGGGATACCGATGCCCATGGTTTTAATTTTCATTTTGCTTTTAAAAGTGATCTTATAACAATCCCAGGTTCCGGCGGTAGTCGTTACTTTTTCTTTTGCTTCCACTTTCCGGTTGATGACTTCCATTGTTACCGACTGTTTCATGCCGGTACCGTTGTCAAGATCCATATTCATATTAGCGTCCTTCAGGTTGTCACCTACACTCATAGTTGAAGGATATTCTACATAGAAACTTTCCATTTTTACATCGGTCTCTCCAAGCGGTGACTTATTGCCATTCGGTTGCGGAGGCATACTCATTTTCAGATCCATCATCATCACTCCGCCGTTGCACTTGATCGTAGCTGTGCTTTTTGCAATGGACTTCCCATTATCCCCGAACATTTCTGAGTTCAATTTTGCCGTGGTCACACCACCCGATTTTTGCACATCGGTGACCCTGTATTTCTGTTTACCGGATTCCTTGCCCTTTTTGTTATAGATCGTCATTTCGACAATCTTATTATTCTGCAGTAAATAATAAGTAGCGCAATCCTGTGTATAAGCAGAGGCAGCAAAACAAAGTGCCGGAACGATCAGCCATATTTTCATGGTGCATTAGGTATTAATGAGGATACGTAAATATAATTAACTCTACTTTGTCAAATCTAATATTAATTTTTTTTAGGAACGAAACGATTATCAGTCAAGGGTTTGCGTACATGAGCAGTAGTTAAAAAGAGCAGCCCCGCAAATAGAAATCCACGGGGCTCGGCATATGTAAAGCAGCAATACTGCGGCCAGTCTGGTAAGATAGATAACTGCCAGGTGGGTGTTTTTGGAGCCTTGTATGCCGGGTTCCACCACTTCCGCAAGCTCCGTCGTACACTCTCTTTTCTGCTTCCGGTGAAAGCATTGCTACTAATAGATTTACTATAGGTGTAGGTGTCCAGAATTGTCCGCCTTTTTTTCCTTCCGCATCCGCAAATTGCCCCAAAAAATACATATAGACATCCCCTAAAATATCTTTATTTTTTCCAGAGCCATTTTTACTTAATGTTATTGAGCCGATTAAATCAATAATTTCCCCCAACCTTTGTTTATCCAGGGAGGGACGACCATAGTCTTTTGGCAAAACACCTTTCAACGTAGGATTGTCTTTTTCAATGGCATCCATTGCGTCATCAATGTCCTTGCCGATGGTTGGTAATTTTGCTCTGCCTTGCAACCATTTCCAACGTGCTGATGGTGGTACATAAAAAACACGTTCGGCTGTGTATTCGTCTTTGTCTTCTGGGTCGGCACCTGTTTCGTTTTCGGTAGCTTTCAAATACTCATAAAGTTCGTTAAAAGCATCAGAAATATATTTTAAGAATATCAAACCCAATACAACATGTTTGTATTCAGCCGCATCCATATTGTTGCGAAGTTTGTCGGCTGCTTGCCAAAGGGTTTTTTCTAGTTCTAAATTGTCGGTCATATTTTCATTCTTTTTAAATGTCTTTGTACTTCTCTTTCTACTTTATCAAATTCTGGTAATTCGTGTATCTGTTCACTCATAGAGCTTTTCCAACGACCTTTATATTGGGGCAACCGTTCCGCTAATTTCTTGGGGAAATCGGCAGGATTTAAGCCTTTGCTTGCACATTTCTTGCTGAACTCGTCCAGATAAAAATTAGCTTCCATGCCATGCTGTTCCAATAAATACCAGATGTCGTAAAAATCTCTGGCTTGCATCCGCTGCATGACCGACCGTAATTTTTCTACCAGTACTTCTTCCAAAGGGTAACATAAAAGTTCATGTTCCTCTAAATCGCTGTAATGAATGAAAATAGGTTTTAAAACTGGCTCGAACTGTAGCTTCTCACTTCTTGAAATATCTACTTTTACTCTCTTGTTACTTCCTTGACCTCCAAGCGGTCCTACATAACTGATATAAAAGTTTATTCCTCCGTCTTCGTGCTCATTATTGTCTATTATATCAAGTGGGATATTTGCTTCGTCCCTTATATATTCAAAAGCTTCTTTAAACCATGTAAATATTTGCTCATTCGTGATCGCATTGTCCAGCAAAGTAAAATCAAGATCTTCTGAAAAGCGATAGTCTTCAAAGTAGATTTTCTTTAATACAGTTCCACCTTTAAACACAATGATTTTCGAAAGCTGCTCATGTTGAGATACACCTTTTAATATCCATGACAGCATATAGTCCTTCTCTATCTGTTGGTCGCGAACCCCGACTTCTCTTGCCCTTTGTTGTATTTCTCCCGGCTTAATCATGTGTAAATAGCTGATTTAATAGTTTCTGTTTCCAGATTTTGATGAATACCCCATCTGCTTATCATTTTTCCTGACTTAGGTAATTCAGTGTCTAATAAAACATAGGACGCTGTTTTCTCTTCTAATAATTTCCCTATGATCGGGTTTTCAATGTCCAGTAGCTCTAAAAGAAAACCAAGCCTTTTAATCACCGCCTGTGACTTGAACCTCTTTGCGTATTCCAGTAGTTTATCAAACTTAATTTGACTTGCAGAAGTGCTAATCGCCCGTGCAATCTCTACAATTCCACCAGCATAATCTGGCTTAAATAAGCAGTCGATAATCGTTTTTTCAAGGTCTGAACATTGTACCTTATGGAAATTGTCAATCCAAACCTTTTTCATGCCAAAAAAGTGATCAGGATTATGGTATATAAACTGAAAGGGAATGTTCTTAATTTTAATTACAGATGGCCGGAGCTGTCTTGAAACCACAATCTGTTCGTTCAATGATGGCTGTGTAATAAGGTTGTGAATTTGCAAAGCGGAATAGTAACCAATATAGTATTTGGCATCTTTTACAATAAATTCCGGTATCAAGTGCCAGTCGGGCATAAATGATTCGGCATCCTGTTCATAGGGTATAATATAATAAACCCCTTCCTTTAAGCGCATCAGAAGCCCTCTTTTGGTCATATCGCTTAATAATTCTTTTATCGCACTTTCGCCCGAGTCAGGCAATGCCATAAAAGCCTCTGCATAACCAAAGCAAAATCTATCCCGCTCATTGAAATAGGATAAAAGTTCGTTAGATTGTGTTGAGATATACTTATTCCTCATAGTCATTTGGTCAGGTTAAACCTGACTGCAATGATATGAAATATAAATTAATTTTTATGGTTTTGTCTGAAGATTATTTTGTTCCATAGTTGATTAATCAGGATTAACCTGACTAATCAACTACAAAAGATAACATTTTTATATATTGCTTCTTAATCGCGAATGCACTGCGTTCGCAATTGAATTTATAGCAACAATTATTGATCTTCGGCCTGTTCAGAATTGATATAAGCCTTGTCCATCAGCTGTTTTACATCTTTATCGTTATTATTGTACATATAATTCCACGACTTCCTTATCCTGTCATTCTCAATCTGCTCTATTTTAATCTCCTTTTGGTTGTTGCTGTAATGGATGCCCCATTTATAAAGATTGGTCAGTAACAGCATAATGACCAGCGGCTAAAAACTACTTTGTAGAATAACTTGGCATCTTGTTCAGGAAATAGCAATATCTGGAAATTCCTGATGATGCTTTTGGGTTGTGCGCCGATCATCAGCTTAACATCAATTAAGCCCTTCTGCATAATCTGTTGTATAGGCTTGGTATCGGTCATTACTGAAACGGCCTTAGGCTTGTCCAGTTCCTTTTTAAAATCATCAACCTTACCACAAATAGTATTAACGGCAGCGATCAGGTCGTTAATGGTCTGGTTGGTGGTTTTCTGTTCCTGGATAAATTCTTCCAGTACCAATCCCAATGTTTCTTTTTCGATCTGTTCGTTTTTTCCTGTAGTATCCATAACAATGCGTTTAATATTATCTGCTTATTTGAATATTTTTCCTTTTCCGTTTAGCTTCTTTGACAAGTTCCGGGTTGTTATAATCAGTTCCGTATTCAGGTTTCAACAACTGATATAATATGTTTGAAAGCTGCTTTTCAATCACCTCAAATGATTCTTCTACATGCTGCTTCTGATACTGCACTGGCATTGGAGCGCAAAGCCACCGATTGGAAATACATTACGATCAGACATCAGGGTGCAAAGAAAAAATTACAGGCATGGTTCCATAAAAAAGAGATCTATATTCTTAATCCGATCACTGGTACAAAGCATTCCCTTACGTTGATAATAAGACAAGATAAAGAGTGCACTATCAAATACAGCTTCTGTCAATGTCCGGAAGCAACATTAAAGGATTTGGCTTACCGGCAGAGTAAAAGATACTTCGTAGAAAAGGCATTCCGAGAAGCTAAAAAGGAATTGGGATTGAATGAATACCAAACAAGAAGTGAAGGAAGCTGGAACAAACACATGGCGATGGTAATGTTGGGACAATTATTTTTGAACGAAGAAAAAATTTATCATTATGAACAATCAAAACTCTGGCTGACGACACAGGATGTTATTCAATCGCTTAAATCGCTGCTCGGTTTTGTGTTAAGAAGCCTTGAAAACTTAGTGATTGACATTCTCTTGAAACAACCACCAGACAAGCGTTTGATTAAACGTTTGTTATTTTTACGAATATGACAAAGTAGAGTTAAATATGTTTATTAAATCTTTTTATCATGTCATCCACGCTCATATTTCCTTCAAACGTGCTGAGGAGCTTACCAGTTTTATCATAGAAAGCCATATAGGGGAAATTGCGGATCTGGTAAAAGGGCGGAAGATAATAATTAGTATCCCTGCCTGTATAAAAGTTAGAATGTTTGGTTAACTGGTATTTCCTGTTAAAATCAACCAACTCTTCAATTGGCTGATAGGTAGCCATCACAAACTGGTATTTTTTCAGATCGGCGCTGCGCTTCATCATCGAATCCATCTGATGCAGGCAATGTTCGCACCCGGGGCTGAAGTAAATAATTACTGTTGGAACATTCTTTTTGATTTTTGCCGGCGTAAGAATGGTTTTATTTACCTGAAGCAGTGCAAAGGCAGGAAACTCTTTCGATTGTTTAAATACTGGCTGCTCATTCTGGGAAAAAGCCGAAATAGATAAAAGACCAACAAATAAAACCAGTAACCGGATTTTCATAGACCGATGTTTGTGATACAAATGTATAGATAGTTCCCCTTACCTTTGCCGTCCATCGTAAAAAATGGGTTTACCTACAATAAAAGAATAACAATTATGGCAACTACAGCCGATATCAGCAGAGGCATGGTTCTAAAATTAGATGGAAGTCTTTATTCAGTAGTAGAATTTGGACAGAATAAAACTGCTCGTTCGGCTGCCAAGGTCTGGGCTAAACTTAAAGGTGTCGACAATGGAAGGTCTATAGAGCACACCTGGAATTCCGGCGAAACGATTTTTCCGGTCAGAGTAGAACGGAAAGCTTATCAATACTTATACAAAGATGATTCAGGATATACCTTTATGGATACTGAAACCTTTGAGCAGGTAACCCTGGCAGAAAGTTTTATAGATGCTCCGCAGTTTTTAAAAGACGGCCAGGAAGTATCCTTACTGATGAATACGGAAACGGAAATTCCGATGAGCGTGGAATTACCGGATAAAATAGTGGTGCTGGTAACGTATTCCGAACCGGGTTTAAGAGGCGACACTGCCACACGTACACTGAAGCCTGCAACAGTTGAAACCGGAGCTACCGTTAACGTGCCTCTATTTGTAAATGAAGGGGAGCTGATCAGGATTAACACCAAGACAGGAGAGTATGTAGAAAGGGTGAAATAATAAGATTATTCTAAATCCTTATCTTAGCCGCTGTTTTCACGAAATCAATACTAAAACCCATTGCAAATGGATTTCAAACAAATTCAGGAGTTGATTAAAATGATCAACAAATCCAATATCGGTGAAGTGTCTATTGAGGAGAAAGGATTTAAATTGACCATTAAACAAAAAGAAGAAGCGGTCCAGAATGTCTACACCAATACTGGCGCAGCCTTACCGTCATTTGCGCCCCAGCCTGCTGCATTGCAGGTTCCGCTGGCGATAAGTGCCGGTGACAAAGCAAAGGCCTCAGAAGCCGACAACCTGGTCATTATCAGAAGTCCGATGATCGGAACCTTTTACCGGAGCTCTACCCCGGGTAAACCTCCATTTATTGAAGTAGGAGACGACATTATTCCCGGAAAGCCTGTTTGTATTATTGAAGCAATGAAATTATTCAATGAGATTGAAAGTGAAATCAAAGGACGTGTGGTAAAGATGCTTGCAGAAGATGCCTCACCGGTTGAGTACGATCAGCCTTTGTTCCTGGTAGATCCTTCGTAGGAACGAATACGAAAACCAAACGAGTTAGAAAAATGTTCAAAAAAGTATTGATTGCCAATAGGGGAGAGATTGCGTTGCGCGTTATTCGTACTTGCAAAGAAATGGGTATTAAGACCGTTGCGGTCTACTCCACTGCCGATAAAGACAGCCTTCATGTAAAATTTGCTGACGAAGCGGTTTGTATAGGTAAACCAGCCAGCTCAGATTCTTATTTGAATATTCCCCATATTATGGCGGCTGCAGAAATCACCAATGCCGATTCTATTCATCCGGGATATGGTTTTTTAGCGGAGAATGCGCAGTTTGCCGAGATCTGTGGAGAACACAATATAAAATTTATCGGACCCACACCCTTACAAATGAGGTCGATGGGAGATAAAATGACCGCAAAGGAAACCATGATCAAAGCGGGTGTTCCTGTGATCCCTGGTGGAGAGGCGTTGTTACAAAGTGTATCGGAAGCAAAGAGTGTGGCGAAACAAGTCGGTTACCCTATCATATTGAAAGCCACCGCTGGCGGTGGAGGCAAGGGCATGAGAGTGGTTTGGGAAGAGTCTGACATGGAGAAAAATTATGAAGCCGCTAAAATTGAAGCGGCAGCTTCTTTCAAGAACGATGGCATCTACATGGAGAAATTCGTAGAGGAGCCCAGACATATAGAAATTCAGATTGCAGGCGACCGGTACGGCAGAGTATGTCATCTCAGTGAACGTGACTGTTCTATTCAACGCCGGCATCAGAAACTGATCGAAGAATCTCCTTCCCCGTTTATGACCCCGGATCTGAGATACAGAATGGGAGAGGCTGCTAAAAAAGCGGCAAGTGCCATCGGATATGAAAGTGTAGGCACCATAGAATTTCTGGTAGACAAACACCGGAATTTTTATTTTATGGAAATGAATACCCGAATTCAGGTAGAGCATTGTGTAACGGAAGAAGTGACCAATTTCGATCTTATAAAAGAGCAGATAAAGATTGCTGCAGGAGAAGCCATCAGCGGCCAGGATTATGAGCCACAGGGCCATGCAATTGAATGCAGAATTAATGCTGAGGACCCCTATCATGATTTTCGCCCTTCGCCCGGACGTATTACTGTGCTGCATCAGCCAGGTGGTCATGGCATCCGGGTAGACTCACACGTTTATGCCGGTTATACGATCCCTCCTTATTATGATTCTATGATTTCCAAGATCATTGCAGTTGCACGTACCCGTGAGGAAGCCATAAATACCATGAGCAGGGCACTCAGTGAATATATCATCGAAGGCATAAAAACCACGATCCCCTTTCATCAGCAACTGATGAAGAATGAAGCGTTCATCAGCGGTGACTTTAACACCAAATTCCTTGAAAGTTTCAGGATGGTATAAGTGAAGCGGTTCTTGTGCAATATTCCATGACCCAGATTGCTGAAAGTTCCAGGATGGTATAAGTGAAAGCCTGATCAATCAGCGGTCATGGTTTCCAGCATTTTTTCAACGTCGTAAAATCCAGCCAGTTTCCGGATAATACTTTCTACTACCGAATCGGGACAGGAAGCACCACTGGTCATTAATATCCGGACAGGTGTTCCGGAAGGCAGATATCCTGTGCTGATCAGTTCTTCTTTAGTGTGAATATTATAATGCAGAATGTCTGAAGCTGAAATGATCTTATCAGCGGCATTGATAAAATAAGCAGGCAGTTTATTTTCAGCCAGTTCAACGAGGTGCGTAGTGTTGGAAGAATTGTATCCCCCTGCAACAATGGCCAGGTCGGCCGGCACCTCCAGTAATGCGTTCATGGCGGTTTGGTTATCATTGGTAGCATAACACAAGGTATCCCGGTTATCGGCGAACCGTTCTTCAATAAATGTTTCTTCCAGATGATAATGATCCTTCATTACCTGTTTCAGGTAGTCTGCGATCGCCTGGGTTTCTGTTGCCAATTGGGTGGTCTGGTTAACGACTCCTATTCTTTGCAGATCTGTTGATACATCGAAACCTTCAGAATAGCGTGTGGCAAACCCGGTATAAAATCCATCAGGCGGCAATTCTCCGGTGATATAACGGCCAAGCATAACCGCATCATTCATATCGTTTACCACCACAGAAGGCGCACTGGAGGAAGCATGGGAAAACGTGGCCCTGGTTTCTTCGTGTTTGGGTTTACCATGTATTACGATACTGTACCCTTTTGCCGCAATCTGGTCGCCGCGGTTCCAGACCTTCTCAACAAATGGACAGGTAGTATTGTAATTTTCAATCCTGATTCCTTTGTCTCTTAATTCTTTTTCAATTTTCAGGGTGGTCCCAAAAGCAGGGATCAGAACGATATCTTCCTCAAGCAGATCGTCTAACGAAATAAGTTCATTGCCGGAAGTGTCCTGAAGAAACTGTACCCCTTTTTGAATAAGATCTGCATTCACCTGTGGATTATGAATCATTTCACTGAGCAGAAATATTCTTTTTCCCTGATTTTCTTCAATAGTCCGGAAAGAAATTTCGATAGCATTTTCTACCCCGTAGCAAAAACCAAAATGCCGGGCAAGATAAATCTGCAAATGACCCAGATCGAGCATAGTTGGACTCAGATCTTTTTTCATTTTGTCGTCCTGCTTTCTTTTGGATTTAATTGCAGAGATCAGTTGGCTGCGGTATGTTGTCGGAACGTTGAACGATTTCACAGAATGTAAAGATAGGAAATATGCAGGTCTCTGTCCGGCCACCAGCTATAGACTTAGTTCTTTCCTTGCGGCAACATTTAATAAACTCTTCGTAATTTAGAATATGTATATCCATTTTGATCCCGTGGGCTGGTCCGTAAACTCGAATATCTACGAGATTAACCTAAGACAGTACAGCGAAGAAGGAACGTTTCAATCCTTCACTAAAGAACTTCCCCGGTTGAAAGATATGGGCGTCAGGATATTATGGTTCATGCCTGTAACACCCATTAGCCAGCTTCATCGTTTAGGATCACTGGGAAGCTATTACGCCTGTTCTTCTTATACCACTACCAACCCCGAATATGGTACGGTCGATAACTTTAAAGAGCTGGTAAACGCCGCACACGAACTCGGCTTTAAAGTGATCATTGACTGGGTGGCCAACCATACGGGCTGGGATCACGAATGGACACAGTCTTTTCCTGGATTTTATAAAAAAAATGCTGCCGGCGAATTTTATGACGCCAATGGTTGGCTGGACGTGATCGATCTTAATTATTACGATCATGCTATGCGCCGGGAGATGATCCGTTCTATGGAGTTCTGGATCAGGTGGTGTGATATAGATGGATTCCGGTGCGATATGGCACATTTGGTTCCATTGGATTTCTGGCGTGATGCCCGTAAATACCTGGATGGAATAAAACCGTTGTTCTGGCTTGCTGAAACGGAAGAAGTGAATTACCAGCATGCATTCGACTGCAGTTATGCATGGAGTTTCATGCATCTTACCGAAAACATTCTAAAAGATAAATGCAGTACGGTTGACTTACTGTTACTGCTGAAACAGTATCAAACTAAAAATCTGCCGCAAACCAACCATTTGTTTTTTACCACCAATCATGATGAAAATTCATGGAATGGAACGGAGTATGAAAAATATGGCCCTGCTGCAGGCTGCCTGGCCGTTCTTACCTGCACCTGGGATGGTTTGCCCTTAATTTACAGCGGGCAGGAAATGCCAAATTATAAGCGGTTGAAATTTTTTGATAAAGATACTATTCAGTGGACGGGGCAGTATGACCTGCATCATTTTTATAAGACTTTATTAACCCTGCGGTCGTCTTTCCTTGATGAAGCGGCAACAATAATGGTACTCGGTAATTCCGGGGACCGGCATATCCTGGCATTTTTAAAATCATCCTTAAATAAACAGGTACTGGTTTTACTAAATTTTTCCGGAGATAAGCAAATGGCTTCTATTAATGATGCCGCTGTATCGGGTAATTTCATGGATGTATTTGATCCTTCAAATAAAAAAGCTCCATCATTAAACGCATTAATGATGGAGCCCTGGAGTTATTTTGTTTTAGAGAAACAGTAGTCAAATTGCTGACTTTCCGGTTGAATTAAAATTACTGGCAGTCTGGATTGATCAAAGAAAGACAGTGAACCAATTGCTGAACCTGCTTATTTTACATTTAATATAAAATTGTATACCCCGGGATAGTCAGGATACATTCCTTCGACCTTTACACTTCCGTCTGCGCGATCCAATACTTTTCTAAGTTCCTCCACGGTGTTGATCTTTTCATCATTAGCTTTTAAAATCACGAACCCTTCCTGTACTCTAACTTTACTCATAAGTCCTTTCTGTCCGATACTTTTTATTACTACACCACCGGAAACACCGAGTTCTTTTGCCTGAGTTTTATCTAAGGTTTGCAATTCTGCACCAAGCTGATCGAGCACGGATGTTTTTACGACTTCCATCGTACCGGTACTATTACGCAGCGTTACAGAGGTACGCATATCCCGGCCATCACGTTTGTAATTAATATTGATTTTATCACCAGGACGGTAAGTAGCGATCTGTCCAACCATCTCGGCACCGCTGGTCACCGGCACGTCATTGATACCCGTGATCACATCTCCTTTTTTAATGCCTGCAGTAAACGCAGCACCATCTTTAGGAACATCTTTTACGTATACACCCCCTTCGTACTCGGGTATATTTTCCTGTTTCTTTTGTTCTTCACTGAGATTTTCAGGCAGATACTGGATACCCAGGTAAGCCCGTTGCACCGTTCCGAATTTCATCATATCGGCAATGATCTTCTTAACAATATTAACGGGAATAGTAAAAGAGTAACCTGCATACGATCCTGTAGGAGACGCAATGGCAGAATTAATGCCGATTAATTTTCCATCGGTATTCACCAATGGCCCACCGCTGTTTCCGGGATTTACAGCTGCATCGGTTTGAAGAAAAGATTCTACCGGTGTTTTACTCTGCCTGCTGTTAATTTCCAGGGTTCTGCCTTTTGCACTCACAATTCCTGCGGTGACCGTTGCTTCTAAATTCAGAGGATATCCCAGGGCGAGTACCCATTGTCCAACTTTGACTTCGTCAGAATTTCCATATAACATAAAGGGAAGTCTCTTTGCTTCTATTTTTAATAATGCCAGATCGCTGCTCGGATCAGCAGCAACAAGCTTAGCCTTAAAAGATCTTCGGTTGCTAAGTGTAACCGTAATGGCATCAGCTCCGTCGATCACATGATTATTGGTAACAATGAAGCCGTCTTCACTAATTACTGCACCAGATCCGGAGGCCATTTGCGGCATTGATCTTCCTCCACGGTCGCCAAACATATCATCGAGGTCAAGGTCAAACAGATCTCCAAATGGACTTCTCTTGGGTAAATTATTGGTAACAGTTCTGCTTGTGGAAGTTTTGATATGTACTGTTGCCGGTATCGCGGCGGAGGCGGCCGGGGTAAAATCAACCAGCGCATTGGCAGCACTGACCCCATTAAAACCTGCATAATTTGCCGGAGCTTTACCGGTATCGGAGGCCTTTCCCGGAGCGTAGGAGTAGATGGCGTTGTCCTCTTTGGCAACTACTTTATGGTAGCCCCAGATAGTGCCCAGCGAAGTTCCTGCGCTGATCACGATTACGGCAAAAATTTGTTTGAAGTTCATATACATTAATGTTGTGATTTAATAATGTCAAATTGCATGCCTGCTCAACAAATAAACGACACATCTGCAATAACGTCTCTACCACTAATTCAGTTTAACAATAAATTTACTAAAGTCTTCGTAGTTCTGATTAAATTCTGCCCGGTTGTCATAGTCCTGATAAAAAGGTTAGGGTATCTGCCTTATCTGCATAGTCGCTTAAACCTGGTTTTTGTGCTTTGCCAAAAGGAACCGCTGGTTTACCAAACGGAACCGCTGCATTACCAACCACACATTGGATATCTGTATGCTTGTCAAGCTGGTGTAAAACACCGCCGGCGTTGTTGTAAAATTCATAGTTCAGCTGGCTGATAGGTGAAAATAATCCTTTACTCTCTTGTAGCAAAACAGATCCATTGGTCATATAATACAGCTTATTAATAATGAGAATAGCCAGCTGGTAGTCGTAATTGTTCTTATACCTGTGGTTGTCTGCGAGAGCAGTGTATTTATTAAATGCCTCCAGCAAACCCAGGAAATCATATCCTTCGGGAACATATATTTTAGTAACGTTTCTGCACCCGAGTCCGAAATAAATAAACACATCATCCGCCAGTTTTTCCAGCTCGGCGGTAGATTCATTTCCGGTAAGAATAGCAACGGAGGTCCTGTTGCGGCGGATCATATGGGGGTATTTCCCAAAATAATAATCGAAATATCTGCCGGAGTTGTTGCTTCCTGTTGCTATGTAAGCATCGCGGTGCCTTAGCTGTTCCGCAAAAGAAAGGACATTAGCGCATTCCGGTTCCCATTCAATGAGTTTGGCCACGATGCCATTGATCAGCACAGCATCTTTTGTTGACGGCTTGATACTTTGATGATGACCTGAAATAAAGACGGAAAGAAAATCATGAAATCCTGCCAGGGGTATATTTCCAGCCATTATGATGCCTACATTTTTAGGGGATTCCTGCTTATCGGGTATCTGGTAAGCATTGATCCACTGAGTGAGCTCCTGGCCGGATAAATAGGCCTGAGCGATATGCTGCAGCTGGTAGTCTACAAATTCCGGGATAAACCAGGGATTATCGTGGGAGGCTTGTTCCTTGACGGCAAGCCATTTTTCATCATCAGATAATAGAAAATCACCGAGTTTTTTAAGTAAAACAACGCGTTGTTGTAAATCCATTCAAGTATATTTGTCTTGCAAAAGTAAACGGAATCAAACCATTAAATCCGTAAGTATGGCTATAAAGATTACAGACGAATGTATTAACTGCGGCGCTTGCGAACCGGAGTGCCCGAACAATGCAATATATGAAGGAGGTGTAGAATGGGCTGTTGCCGATGGCACTTCTGTAAAGGGAAGTTATGTGCTGATGGATGGCACACTGGTCAATGCGGATCACCGTTTCGATCCGGTGGCAGTGGAT
This sequence comes from Chitinophagaceae bacterium, assembly GCA_043753245.1. GTDB lineage: Bacteria > Bacteroidota > Bacteroidia > Chitinophagales > Chitinophagaceae > Flavitalea. The sequence goes on along the minus strand of JAYUXA010000001.1, from coordinate 7,854 downwards.
ACCTATTACATCACGCCTAATAAATGTACGGAATGTCAGGGTTTTCACGAGGAGCCACAATGCGCGGCGGTATGCCCGGTAGATTGTTGTGTGCCCGATGAAATGTACAGGGAAACAGTAGATGAACTGTTATCAAAAAAAGACAAATTGCACCTCTGACGGAGTGCTGCGTTTCTTCCGGCACTGATTTTAGTAGCGGTGACCATATACGAAAGCTATCGGGCAAGCGTTATTCTCCGGGTTTAAATGAAACTATTTTATCCTTTTATCAACAGCATATACTCTCAACGCACAGTATTTGGCAACCGGATGCTGAATTGCCTAAAGCTCACTTAGTACAATGACTTCATCTATGAGATCCAAGCCTGTTATTGCTTTTGTCACCGGAGGTTATTCCTCCGAAGCAGTTATTTCCTACAAGAGCGCAGCAACTATAGAACGCAACCTGGACCAGGATAAATACGAAGTTTATAAAATCGATATTACTCCTGCAGGCTGGACGTATGAATTCGAGGCCGGAAAAGTGCTGGTAGATAAAAATGATTTCTCCCTTCTGGTTTCGGGAAAAAAGATCTGGTTTGATGCGGTCCTGATAGGGATTCACGGCACACCGGGGGAAGATGGAAAGCTACAGAGTTACTTCGACCTGCATAACCTTCCCTATACCACTTGCGATGCTGCTTCTTCTGCGATCACTTTTAATAAGAGGTATACAGTTGCTGTTGCTGCATTTGCCGGTATACCCACTGCAAAATCGATTCATCTTTTTGTGGATACCCCTGTTACTGCTTCTGAAATTTCAGGACTACTTCAATTTCCGGTATTTGTAAAACCCAATAACGGGGGCTCCAGTATCGGCATCAGTAAGGTCAGCGATCCTGCAGAACTCCCTGTTGCTCTTAAAAAAGCGTTCAATGAAGATACTCAGGTGCTGGTAGAAGAATTTATTTCCGGAAGGGAATTTACCGTAGGGGTCTTTAAAACGGTTGGTGGAATTGTTGTGCTTCCGGTTACTGAAATCATTACTTCAAACGATTTTTTCGATTTCAATGCGAAATACCTGGGCGAGAGCAAGGAGGTTACCCCGGCATCAATGAGTGCAGAGATAGCCAAAAAGGTAGAAGCCGCTGCCCGAAAAGTTTTTGAAATTTTTAATTGCAGGGGAGTAGTGCGGATTGATTTTATCTATAACGAAAAAAAACAACAGCCTTACCTGCTGGAGATCAATACCGTACCTGGCCAGAGTGAAGCCAGTATTGTACCTCAGCAGGTGCTTGCCATGGGCTGGACGCTGAAAGAATTTTATTCAGCACTGATAGAGGAAGCACTCTCCCGTAAAGTAAAATAATTCTTTATTACATTTGATACCATGTTCAGATTCATCACCGGAAAACCAATCTGGATAAACATCCTTTTTGGTATCGTCCTGATATTTATCATATTGTTCGTTTTTTTGCTGTCGCTTGATTTTTTCACCAGGCACGGTAAAACACTCAGCATTCCTTCTGTAACCAGCTTATCTGTAGCGGAAGCGGAAAAAGTGCTGAAAGCACAGGGATTTGATATTGAAATACAGGACTCGGTGTATATAGATACAGCGGCGCCTTTATCCGTAATCCGGCAATTCCCGGATGCTGATGCGGTTGTAAAAGAAAATCGTACAGTATACCTAACCATCAACCGGGCTATTGCTCCGTCCCTGGAAATGCCAAACCTGGAAGGTATGAGTTTCCGCACGGCAATCATCACCTTAAAGCAATATGGGTTAAAGTTAAAAGACACGATCTTTAAGCCTGATTTTGCAAAAAATTCCGTCCTGGAGCAACAATATAACCAGGAGCGAATAAAACCCGGAACTAAAATCGCCATGGGCAGCAGTATTTTGCTGGTGCTGGGAAGTGGTTTAGGAGAGGATGAATTTAATGTGCCTGATCTGTTTATGTTAAATTATGCAGAAGCCCGGACACTGCTTGAATCTGTTGGATTATCTCCCGGTGCTGTGGTCCCTGATGCAGATGTCCGGGATACTTTGAATGCGTTCATATACAGGCAAACCCCGGAAAGACTCACCTTAGACAACCGCATCAACCGCATCAGGCCAGGCAGAACTGTTGACATCTGGCTCAGCAGTCAGCAGCCGGTACGGCCAACCGTCGATTCAACTGTCAATCAAACCAATTAATCATTAATATGGAGAATATTTCTGTTCAGGAACTGAGATCACGATTGAATGCAGGTGAAAAACTACATCTTGTAGACGTGCGTGAGCCAGACGAAAATGCAGCGTTTAACATTGGTGGTATATTATTGCCATTAGGAAAAATCCACAGCATGGAATTTGGTGATATCGAACACCTTAAAGAGGAAGAACTGATTGTCTACTGCCGCAGCGGAAACCGCAGCCAGCAGGCCGCTTTGTTCCTTGAAATGACAGGGTTTAAAAACCTGAAAAATTTGTCAGGTGGTTTATTGGAATGGAAAAAAGATATCACAACGTAATATTTAATCCAAATAATACATTCACTGGCGCCATAGGAAAATAATAATTTTCTGTTACCGGTCGTTGCCCGAGCTGGTAACTGAATGTATATCCGTTTGATTCATACTTTTCATTCAGGACATTATTGACCTGAAAGATAAAATTCATCTCGCGGAATACTACTTTGTGAATGGTGTACATGATCCGGGCATCCTGAACATAATAAGGATTCAGGCTCCTGTTTTTGATGGACGTATTGTCCAGATACTGACGGCTCACATATTTTCCGGTAAAATTTATGCTTGCATTTTTTAAAGGTGTGATGTTGATGCTGGCTCCACCGACCACAGCGGGCGAGAATGCAATATCGGCAGAAGCATAAAACGCTGTTTTCTGTCCGCCGTTATCATAATCATCATAGAAGGAGGTAAAGTTTTTCACCTTATTGCTGCTCACTGCGATATTAGCGGAAAAACTGATCCATTTTGCCGGAGCGATATTTCCCTGCAGTTCCATTCCCAGCCGGTAACTGTCTGGAATATTGGTTCGGGTATATGCGCCGACATCATTAATTTTCCCTGTAGGCACGAGCTGGTCCCTGTATTTCATATAAAATACATTTGCAGACCATCCCCATTCATTGTTCTTTTTTTCTGCTCCCATTTCAACATCGTGCATTTTTTCTGGTTTTGGCTGCTCGGTGGTGCCAGCTTCAAAATCATCCCTGTTGGGTTCCTTTGCCGCAAAGGAGTAAGAAGCATAAAACCGGGTATTGTTTACGCGGTAGGAGAGCCCTGCTTTAGGATTGATAAAGTTGTATTTATTATCCATAATTAAAGAAGGGTTGTTTCGAAAACCGCCAAGGTAGTAATCAATATAACGGTATTGGATATCTGCAAATGCTTCCAGGCCCGTTGCCAGACGGTATTGATATTTTAAATACCCATTGAGGTCTGTCTTATAGGCAAGCAGGTCATAGAACCTATATCCGGCAGGGAAGCCGCCACTGATGGCCCAGGTCACTTCCCCGAAGTGATGACCATTATGGCGGTTCCATCCTCCCCCGGCAGTAAGTACACTTTTATCATGTTTATACTGAAGGGATAAAACCTGCCCGAAAAACTTACTGTCCAGCCATAATTGCCGGACCAGATCAGTTGATCTGATCGTATCTGTTCCGGTTATTATATCCGGGCGCCCATAATCGGAAAACGATTCACCTGCTTTATAGTTCTCGTAATATCCTTTTCCCCTGGTGTAAAAAAGGGCAGTATTAAATTCAAGCTCTTTATTAAAACGATGGTTAAAAAATAACTGGTAATGATCCTGCTGATAATTATCCGTTTCGTTATCATAAGGAGTTCCTGGTTTCTCCGTCCCTGATGAATTTTTGGTACGGTTGGACTTAAGATCTGCTTCGGAGATTCCGTTCCAGGCCTGGTATGTTTTTTCTTTGCCGGAGATAACATTTAATCTTAAAGAGGATTGTGCGGTGATGTATGCACCTGAAAGATAAAAAGAATGCAGATCGGCAGCTGCACGGTCAACATATCCGTCACTTGAAATTTTTGATAAACGTGCATCGATCGTAAAGTGATCACTGACCAGACCTGATGCTGCTTTTACCGTATGCTTCCAGGTGTTGAATGACCCAAAGCTGTTATTGATCTCGGCCACCGGAAGGGTGTGCACTTCATTGGTGCTGAAATTCATGGTGGCACCAAAAGCGCCGGCTCCGTTGGAAGAAGTGCCGATCCCTCTTTGCACCTGAATATCGCTTACCGAGGAAGCCAGATCAGGAAGGTTTACAAAAAACAGTCCCTGTGATTCAGCATCATTATAGGGAATGCCGTTAATAGTCATATTAATTCTGGTAGCATCAGATCCCCGGATCCGGATACCGGTGTATCCTATTCCGTTACCTGCATCGGAATTAATTACTGCTGAAGGCGTCTGGTTAAGAATAGAGGGCAGATCCTGACCAAGATTATTGTTTTTAATTTCCGCTTTGGTAAGGGTCGTTTTTGTGAAAGGTGCATTTTCGGCAGCCCGGATAGCCCTGACTTCTACCGGTTCCAAATACAGTGCTGCTCTTTTTGAGGAGTCGTCTGACGTTCCGGTTTGGGCAATAGATACTACCGGAAAAAAGCTAAGTAAAACGGCGATGAGTTTGTTCATTTGTCTGAGTTTTTAAGTCAGCCACCAACTCACCGGGAATAATAAATGAATCGTTCGTTGTTTCTCCCTTCGCAGGCATTACCCTGGCAGGTTCAACGGGTATCATCTCAGCCTGAACCTTTCGGCCCAAGCACCCCGGGAATGTGAAGCTGCTCTTTGTTTGAAGAGCAATGCGAAGATAAGCACTTAATTTTTGTAAGTATGTAACAAATTGATTCTTCTGAGCGTACTGTAAAAACAAACTGAACGTTCCGTGCTCCATAAAAACATAAGGAAAAAGTTGCAGAAAATGGTCACTGGTGATGGAACAGTACAGCGAATTTTTATTGCTTAATAATATATACATTTAATTTATGAAGAACAGTTTTATCTTATTAATGCTTATGGCATCTTTATCAGGTTGCAGCCAGAACGTGTTTCATGATAAGCAAGCTCAGGTGCGTCAGGTGGGACCCTTTACAGGAGTCGAAGTATCAGGTGCTATTGATTTACAATTGTCTCAGGGTTCCGGAGACTCTGTGGCTGTTAGCGGTGGACCGGATGGAAATACGAATGACATAAAAACGGAGGTCAGGAATGGTGTTTTAAAAATCTGGCATAACCGGGAAAGCTGGTTTAAAAACACACCCAAAATGGTGGCTTATGTTTCCGTCAGGACCCTTAATAAACTGGTAGCCAGCGGAGCATCAGACATTAGTATTAATGGTCCGCTTACTACTGCCGACCTGAGTATTCATTTAAGCGGTGCCTGTGATCTGCAGGGGTCAATTAAAGCATCATCCCTAAGTATTACCCTTACCGGTGCTTCTGATATGGACCTGAAAGGCAATGCAGAAAATACTACAGTCGATGCAAGCGGAGCATCTCATTTAAAAGGCTATGATTTTGTTGCCGGGCATTGCAGAATAGAGGCTTCAGGCGCTTCAGATATTTTGTTAACTGTGAATAAGTCAATCAATGCAGAGGCTTCAGGTGCTTCTACTATTTTTTATAAAGGACCTGCCCAGGCTGGAAAAATCAGCTCGTCAGGAGCGAGTCAGATTTCCCGAAAAGACAATTAATGATATCCGTATTCCTTCAGCATGGTATCGCTGTCTCTCCATTTAGGGCGAACTTTAATGAAGAGTTCGAGAAAAACTTTCTGCTGCAAAAATTCTTCTATCTCTTTGCGGGCATCGGTACCCAGTTGTTTGATCATTTTTCCGCGTTCACCCAGGAGTATTCCTTTTTGGGTTTCGCGCTGCACGATCACATCGGCACTTATTTTAATTAAGGAAGACTTTTGCTTAAACTCATTAACGATTACTGTGGTGTGATACGGTATCTCATCTTTGAACAGAAAAAATATTTTTTCACGGATCATTTCACCGACAAAGAACTTAGTTGGAAGATCGGAGAGCTCATCTCCTTCAAAAAACGGTTCCCCCTCAGGCAGGTAACGGACGATGGTTTCCACCAGTTCCTTTGTCCCCTCAGCTTTTAGTGCAGATATTTTTGCAATAATGGTAACATATTTTTTGAGGAGGAAAAAATCTTCCACTTCCTTGATCCTGGCAGCAGTTGCTTTATCCGTTTTATTGATCAGCAGGATAGAAGGAACGCGTAATCGGAGTCCGGAAAATATTTCATCTGCTTCGGCCAGATTTTCATTGACATCTATCAGCAACAATGCCACATCCGCATCTTCTACCGCCATCTTCACCGCGGCCATCATCTTTTCATGCAGTTTATATTTCGGTTCAATAATACCCGGCGTATCGGAGAATATAATCTGGTATTCTTTTTCGGTAATGATCCCCTTGATACGATGTCTGGTCGTTTGCACCTTTGGAGATACGATTGCCAGCTTTTCTCCCATAAGTGCATTCAGCAATGTGCTTTTGCCGGCGTTTGGCCTACCGAATATGCTAACGAATCCTGCCTTCATGCGTGCAAGATAAATACAATTTGGAACCAATAGTGTATCGCCTTACCTTTGCGTTCCACATCGCGAAGTAGAGCAGCGGTAGCTCGTCGGGCTCATAACCCGAAGGTCGGAGGTTCGAACCCTCCCTTCGCAACAGTTCAAAGGCTCCATTTAGGAGCCTTTCTTGTTTATTAAAGCGGCCAACCATTTTATGTCTGGATTTACAGTTGCAATTGTCGGGAGACCGAATGTCGGTAAAAGCACTTTTTTTAACCGTTTGCTTGGTTCAAGAAAAGCAATAGTAGACGATATCAGCGGTGTTACCCGTGATCGCCAATATGGTGTTACCGACTGGAATGGCAAAACATTTAACCTGATCGATACCGGTGGATTTGTACCTCAAAGCGAAGATATTTTTGAAAGAGAAATCAAAAAGCAGGTGCTGGTGGCTGTTGAAGAAGCCCATGCCATCATCTTTGTTGTCGACGTAACAACAGGCATCACCGATCTGGACGAAGCCATGGCAGATCTGCTGCGAAGAACATCAAAGCCCGTATTTCTTGCAGTCAATAAAGTTGACAACCACGAAAGACTGATGGAAGCGACCGAATTTTACGGGGTAGGTTTTGATAATATATTTTTTATATCCTCCATATCAGGAAGCGGAACCGGGGAAGTACTGGACGCTGTATGCGCCCTTATTTCCGAAGAAAAATCGGAACAAACAGCGGATATCAATGCACTGCCAAAAATAGCGATCATGGGTCAGCCGAATGTCGGCAAATCGTCCCTGCTCAATGCACTGGTTGGAGAAGAGCGAACTATTGTAAGTGATATCGCCGGAACCACCCGCGACACCATTCACACCCATTACAAGCTGTTTCAAAAAGAATTTATCCTGATCGATACGGCTGGTATCCGGAGAAAAACCAAGGTGCACGAAGACCTGGAATTTTATTCTGTGATCCGGGCTATCCGGGCCATGGATGAAGCGGATATTTGCTTATTGCTACTGGATGCGGAAAGAGGGATTACTGCTCAGGATCTGAACATCTTCAGCATGGCTGTAAAAAAGGGGAAGGGTATCGTTGTGCTGGTGAATAAATGGGATTTGCTGAATAAGGAAACCAATACCGCAAAAGAGTATGAGAAAAAACTAATGGAAAAGCTGGCTCCGTTTACAGACGTACCGGTCCTGTTTATTTCGGTAAAAGAAAAGACCAGAATTTATAAAGTCATCGAAACGGCTATGGAGGTGTACGATAGCAGGCAACGAACCATTCCGACTTCG